>JAJFIE010000400.1 GCA_021775275.1 Rhodospirillales bacterium
CCGGATTGGAGTCTGCAACTCGACTCCATGAAGTCGGAATCGCTAGTAATCGCGAATCAGAATGTCGCGGTGAATACGTTCCCGGGCCTTGTACACACCGCCCGTCACACCATGGGAGTGGGTTGCAAAAGAAGTGGGTAGACTAACCCGTCTTTTTCGGAAGAAGGGAGGTCGCTCACCACTTTGTGATTCATGACTGGGGTGAAGTCGTAACAAGGTAGCCGTAGGGGAACCTGCGGCTGGATCACCTCCTTAATCGAAGCGCTCGGATATTTCAGTTAAGCACTCACACGCATTGCCTGATCACTAAAGAACAATTGTTGCCCGTTGGCGAGATGTTTATCGCTGCGAGGGTAGACTCAAATTAGTAATGGCCTGCAGAATTTGGATCTCTAGCTCACTTGGTTTGAGCGCATCCCCATGCCGCTTAGCTAAAAGAGTGGTTAGGCTGGAGACCGGTTAGCTTAGGATGACGACCAGATTTTGGGTCTGTAGCTCAGTTGGTTAGAGCGCACCCCTGATAAGGGTGAGGTCGGTGGTTCAAATCCACCCAGACCCACCAATACTTCCAGTTACGTCTAAACCGCCGGTCTTTCGGGGGCAGATTTCCGGGGCTATAGCTCAGCTGGGAGAGCGCCTGCCTTGCACGCAGGAGGTCAGCGGTTCGATCCCGCTTAGCTCCACCATTTTTCTTCTCCTTTCTTCTTCATTTTCAGGGTTCACAAAGTTGACGCGGTGTTGCAATTGTTCTGAGAGGCTAGAAATAAGCCATTGACTATCGATGGCTTGTTCCTGGCTTTTTTGCCAGATGTTCTTTAAAAAAATGTATTGTTGAAGTTGTAAATTAATATTTTTAGGCGAGTGTGTCTCAAGCACACTGTCCGGCGAAAATATCGAACACAGTCGCTTGTGTTATATGGTCAAGCGACTAAGCGCACACGGTGGATGCCTTGGCATCTGGAGGCGATGAAGGACGTAGGAGCCTGCGATAAGCTCGGGGGAGCTGGCAAACAAGCGTTATATCCCGAGATTTCCGAATGGGGAAACCCACCGGCTGTAAGGTCGGTATCCCTGGCTGAATACATAGGCTAGGGAGGCGAACCCGGGGAACTGAAACATCTAAGTACCCGGAGGAAGAGAAATCAATTGAGATTCCCTTAGTAGCGGCGAGCGAAAGGGGAACAGCCTGCAAGTGATAGCGAGAATGTTAGAGGAACCTTCTGGAAAGTTGGGCGATACAGGGTGATAGCCCCGTACTCGAAAACATTTTTGTGGTACTGAGCTTGCGACAAGTAGGTCGGGACACGTGGTATCTTGACTGAACATGGGGGGACCATCCTCCAAGGCTAAATACTACCAGATGACCGATAGTGAACTAGTACCGTGAGGGAAAGGCGAAAAGAACCCCGGAGAGGGGAGTGAAATAGATCCTGAAACCGTGTGCGTACAAGCAGTAGGAGCGGATACTTACCTTCGGGTTTTCTCGATGGTAAGAAATGCCGTGACTGCGTACCTTTTGTATAATGGGTCAGCGACTTACTTTTAGTGGCAAGGTTAACCGTTTAGGGGAGCCGTAGGGAAACCGAGTCTTAATAGGGCGAATTAGTCGCTAGGAGTAGACCCGAAACCAGGCGATCTATCCATGGCCAGGGTGAAGGTTAGGTAACACTGACTGGAGGCCCGAACCCACCTATGTTGAAAAATGGGGGGATGAGCTGTGGATCGGAGTGAAAGGCTAATCAAGCCTGGAGATAGCTGGTTCTCCTCGAAAGCTATTTAGGTAGCGCCTCACATCTTACCCTCGGGGGTAGAGCACTGTTTCGGCTAGGGGGTCATCCCGACTTACCAACCCGATGCAAACTCCGAATACCGAGGAGTACAATTGTGGGAGACAGACGGCGGGTGCTAACGTCCGTCGTCAAAAGGGAAACAACCCAGACCGCCAGCTAAGGTCCCAAATATCAGTTAAGTGGGAAACGATGTGGGAAGGCTCAGACAGCTAGGAGGTTGGCTTAGAAGCAGCCATCCTTTAAAGAAAGCGTAATAGCTCACTAGTCGAGTCGGCCTGCGCGGAAGATTTAACGGGGCTAAACTGATAACCGAAGCTGCGGACGCATACTTGTATGCGTGGTAGAGGAGCGTTCTGTAAGCCGTTGAAGGTGAATCGTAAGGTTTGCTGGAGGTATCAGAAGTGCGAATGCTGACATGAGTAACGATAAAGGGGGTGAAAAACCCCCTCGCCGGAAGACCAAGGTTTCCTGTCCCATGCTAATCAGGGCAGGGTTAGTCGGCACCTAAGGCGAGGCCGAAAGGCGTAGTCGATGGAAAACAGGTTAATATTCCTGTACCTCTTGTTACTGCGATGGAGGGACGGAGTAGGCTAAATCAGCGCGGCGATGGTTGTCCGCGTTTAAGGTAGTAGGTAAGTGACTTAGGTAAATCCGGGTTGCTCCCTTTAATGGGAATACTGAGAGCTGATAACGAGTGCCTCTTTATAGGCGCGAAGTGATCGATGCCATGCTTCCAAGAAAAGCTTCTAAGCTTCAGGTAACAAGAGACCGTACCCCAAACCGACACAGGTGGTCAGGTAGAGAATACCAAGGCGCTTGAGAGAACTCGGGTGAAGGAACTAGGCAAAATGGCACCGTAACTTCGGGAGAAGGTGCGCTCCTGGTGGTGAAGAGACTTGCTCTCTAAGCT
>JAJFIE010000005.1 GCA_021775275.1 Rhodospirillales bacterium
CGTCATCAGTCCCATACCCGCATTCAGCAACTGGCTCGCCACCAGTTCACCCATATCGCCGTCACCAATCAGGATGCCACGGGACCGTTCCAGATCACCCTGAACATCGCGCGCCACCTGCACGGCAGCAGAAGCGATAGACACCGGGCGTTCACCAATAACAGTTTCCGTTCGCACCCGTTTGGCCGCACTGTAGGTGGCCTGAAGAATGGCCTCCAAGCCGCTGCCGATCATCTGAGCATCGCGTGCAATCCGGTGCGCAGCCTTGACCTGACCCAACACCTGCGGCTCACCAATCACCTGACTTTCAAGTGACGCCGCCACACGGAACATTTGGCGAAGCGCATCATCGCCTTGCAACGTATATAGCTGCTCACGGATTTCCTGTCCGGATAGTTCCATCTGCTGGGCGAAGTTCTGGTGAATAATTGTTTCCGCGACCACCGGGTCTTCATGAAGACAGTGAACTTCCACACGATCACATGTGGACAATACCATTGCGTCGTCCAGCCCGGCCTTTTTCAGACCTGCCAGGAATGCCGGAATCAGGGGATCTTCTACAAATAACCGATCACGCAGCGCCATTGTACTGGACCGGTGGTTTGCCCCCACGACCACAGGCATGGTGGGCAATGTTGCGAGCGGCCTCGCCATGGCGCTAACGGTAACGGGCGAGGTGATCCTCCAGAGCAGAGAAGGATACCTCCGTCTGCTCGCCCGTCTCCATATCGCGAACCGTTACGCCATCACGGGCCAGTTCGTCATCACCAAGCATCAGCGCCGCGACGGCGCCGACACGGTTTGCCCGCTTCATGCGCTTTTTCATATTACCGCTAACACCAAAATCGACTGAAAACCCTGCATGGCGAAGCTGATGAGTCAGTTTGAACGACACATCAAACACTGCATCCCCAACCGGAACAATGGAAATGGGACGCAAACCAGTGTCCGGCTCGTCAATCATCATGGCCAGGCGCTCAACCCCTGCCGCCCAACCGACACCCGGCGTTACCGGACCACCCATCTGTTCGATCAAGCCGTCGTAACGCCCCCCGGCCATGACGGCGCCTTGCGACCCCAGTTCGGTCGTGGTGAACTCAAAGGCCGTATGGCAATAATAATCGAGACCGCGTACCAGCCGGGTATTCAGTTCATACCCGATACCAATCTGATCCAGACGCTCCAGGACAGTATCAAAGAACGTACGGGACTCGGCGTTCAGGGAATCCGACATATTGGGTGCATCGGCAACAATCTTGCGGTCATTGTCATCTTTAGAATCGAGAATGCGAAGCGGATTTTTTACCAATCGTTCGCGACTGTCGGCAGACAGATCGCTCTCGTAATTGGAAAAATACTCCACCAGCATCGTGCGGTAGGCGTTACGGCTTTCCGTATCGCCCAGCGAATTAATTTCCAGTTTCGTTCGATCCCGCACCCCAAGTGCTTCAAGGATATGCGATCCAACGGTAATGATTTCCACGTCGCCCAGCGGCTCGGCAATGCCGATCAGCTCCGCGCCGAATTGGTGGAACTGCCTCTGGCGGCCTTTCTGCGGCCTTTCGTAGCGAAACATCGGTCCGCGATAGAAAAACCGGCAAGGCAAATTCTGCTGCAATCCATTGGAAAGATACGCACGCATGACGCTCGCTGTGTTTTCGGGGCGCAGAGTAATCCGGTCACCACCTTTATCTTCGAAGGTATACATTTCCTTCGTCACCACATCCGACGTGTCACCGAGGGTACGCGAAAACACTTCGGTAAACTCAAACACCGGCGTCGTGATCTCGTCATAGGCATACAACCCGGATACATGTTTTGCAGTATCCGTGACCTGGCACTGGCGGCGCTGAGCATCAGGCAACAGATCGTGGGTGCCTCGGACGGGCTGAAGAGACGACATTGATGGTTCCTGGCTACTCTGCTGCGTTCGTGGACGTATCAGTATCCGAAGAACCGTAACGCTTCACGACATAATTTTCGACAATCTCTTTGAACGCTTCGGCAATCCCTTCACCGCGAAGTGTCATGGCTTTCTCACCATCGATAAAAACAGGCGCTGCCGGTGTCTCTCCGGTTCCTGGCAGACTGATACCGATATCCGAATGTTTGCTTTCACCGGGGCCATTGACGATGCACCCCATGACAGCAACATTCAAGGTTTCCGAGCCGGGATACGCATCACGCCAATAGACCATGCGTTCCCTGAGAAACTCCTGGATAACGCTCGCCAGTTCCTGAAATACCGTGCTGGTGGTCCGACCACATCCGGGACACGCCGTGACCAGCGGAGAAAATGCCCTGATTCCCATGGTCTGTAACATTTCCTGCGCCACGATGACTTCCTGCGACCTGTCGCCACCGGGTTCCGGAGTCAGGGATATACGAATGGTGTCGCCAATGCCTTCCTGTAACAACACGGCCATGGCGGCTGTGGATGCGACGATGCCCTTGGACCCCATACCCGCTTCTGTGAGGCCAAGATGCAAGGCATAGTCTCCGCGCAATGCCATGGCCCGATAGACCGAAATCAGACCCTGAACATCGCTGACCTTGCACGACAGAATAATCCGGTCGCGACCCAACCCCAGTTCTTCGGCGCGCTCAGCACTGGCAATGGCAGACGTGACCAGCGCGTTCTCCAGCACCGCCTCCGCGCTTGCAGGTTCCTGTCGTTCTGCATTCTCGTCCATCAGACGGGCCAGCAGTTCCTGATCCAGACTGCCCCAGTTCACGCCGATGCGAACGGGTTTGTTATATTCCAGCGCCTTTTCGATCATTGACGAGAACTGACGGTCCCGTTTTTCCCTGAACCCCACGTTTCCCGGATTGATCCGATATTTGTCGAGAGCCTCGGCGCAGGCCGGATGTTTGTCCAGCAACTGGTGGCCGATGTAGTGAAAATCACCGACCAGGGGAACTGAAACGCCGTCCCGTGCCAACTGATCGCGAATATGCGGAACGGCCCTGGCGGCCTCATCGCGGTCCACGGTGATCCGGACCAGTTCCGAGCCCGCCCGCGCCAGCAAGGCAACCTGGGCTACCGTGGCCGCAACATCGGCTGTATCCGTATTGGTCATGGATTGAACAACGATGGGGGCCCCGCCACCGATCACGACGGGTCCAACGGAGACTGCCTTGGTCTGCCGTCGTTCGGTTGGTTGGGAATTCGTCGCCATGTTTCGACCTCGTCGACTTTCGTCCCGGTTATTTGACGCAACCAGAGGAAACGGTCAACGGCGGAATACAAAAATTGTGCGGAGAAGATAAAAAACTAATTACCGGCTGCACTACCGGATTTAAGACGATCCGCATCCAGCACGACATTTCGCCGTACATCACCCGTGGCGCCAATGGCTGGCACCATCGCACCATCAACCAGAATTTCCAGTGCCCCGGCATTGCCTGTCAGTAGGCTCAAACCCGTACGGTCGGGGACATGATACTCATCCCCGGCCCGCAGCAACCGGGTCAACAACAGTTGTCCGGCGGTATCATCCCGCACCTGAATCCAGCTATTGGTTTTAGCGCGAACAACAATCCGAACGTCGCCTTCATCACCATAGACCCGACCAGTAATGGTTTCCGGTACAGGCTCCTCAGCCGGGATGGCGGCAACCTGATCGTCTTCAGCCGTCGTATTTGACGTCCCGGTATCCGCATCGCTGGTCTGTTCGGAATTATTACCCGTTTGACCATCTGCCGGCTCGTCCACAGTAACGTCGGCGGCGCTCACGACTTCTTCGACTGACTCAACAACGGGTTCGGGCTCGGTGACAGGCTCAGGGACCACGGTCTGTTCGGTCTGTGTTGTTTCACCACTTGTTGGCGCATCACCGGAAAGAGTCGCCTGCACGGCAAGTAACTGTTCTTCATTCAGCGCCCGCGTATCCGAATCTTCCTGTACCGCAGCAGTTTCCTGAACTTCCGGCACGGCATCCGGACTCAATGGTTCGGGTGCCTCGGCAACGGTTTCCTGAATTTCCTCCTCAACCGTTTCCGCGACCACCGTTTCGATTTCCTGGGCGACGTTATGCGTATCCGTGTCGACAGCCTGTTCAACGACCGGAGCCTCCTCGCTAGGCATGGTTAGCTGCGTCGTCTCCACTGCATCGGATGAGATAGCTTCGGTCACGGCCTCTTCATGTACAGGTTCTGAAACAACAGCCTCGACTTCCTGTACGGATTCTTCGACAGCCTCTGCGGCCACAGGGGCCTCATTGGCGATAGTTGTTAATTCAGCTTCGATTTCCGAC
>JAJFIE010000041.1 GCA_021775275.1 Rhodospirillales bacterium
CCCGCGCTCGCCAAAGGAAATGGCTTTCCCCAACTCAACGAAGTAATCCGTCTTGATGGCGCCAACGGCCAGTTGGTTGTTAATGATCCAGACTACGTACAATAGTGGCGTTCCATCGGGGCCTGGCAACACTTCGGTAAATTTGACCTCGTCTGGCGAAGCAATCTTCTTGAAAATTGCAAAACGCTCGGGTGGAATGCGCTGCGGGCATGGCACGGTTTTGTCGTTCAACCTGTTGACAATCGTTCCATCATCAATCGCGGCAATGCAAATATGCATGAAATTCAGGTTTGCAAGCATGTCGGTTGTTCCGATGAGTTGCGTGCGGTTCACCATATTTACGGTCAGGGTTTGAAATGTCGCTTTTACGTCCCGGCCATAGCGTTCCAACGCCACGCCCAGGTTTTGCGCCAGTAACAAGTGACGCTCTGAAACATCCGAGATTTCTTTTTCGTAAGCTCGGGAATGCGGCCACACCCCGAAAAAAACGACCGGAATGAGGGCCGCCAGGGAGAGAGAGATAAAAACGACAAGCCTTAATTTCATCTATTGAAAAACCTGGAAACTGGGAATTCGCCAAAAACTAGCATCTGTTCTTATCGTGTCATAATCACGGCACACACTCCGAACAAATAGTACGGTACGCACTTTGGGCGAGGTGTCCACCCTCATGACAATGCACGAGGAGCGCGTAACAGCCGGGGTCGGGGCAATCATAGAGCGCGGTGTCGGTGGCCGCCGGAGTGATAGCTTCGCAAACCGTTATTGGCAAAAGGCAAAGGTAATGTTTCTCTCAACAGATGGAGAGGCATGGTTCGGGGAGTGTCGCAATGACACGTCATCAAATGAAATCACTTATCGAAGACGACCGCGTCGTTACCCGCTATGTCTCGACAGGTACTCACAAAGGCCCCTATCTGGGCTTGCAGTCCACAGGTTCCCGTATCGAAATCGACGAGATATCGATTTACCGGATTGCTGATGGCAAAGTGGCCGAACAGTGGTGCCTTGTCGATGACCGCACGCTGCTGCGCCAGCTTAAGCAATAGCGCACGCGCGGTTTACTTCGAATTCGAAAACGTCCGAACGCATAAGGCGGAGGAGCGGCGATTTTCCTTGATTTTTTGATGAAAATATGTATTAATTCCTTTATTATGATTTATAGACCTTTCCATCGTGAGCGTACCCGCCCGAGCCAGCCAATGTTTTTGCCGGGGAAATTGGCGCGGCACGACAGAAGTCTACAAAAGTCTACAGTATTATGGAAAATAATGTGGCCTAACATGTTGAAACTAAAGAATACCCATGAATAGTAGATAAACGAATGTCTACAAAAGTCTACAAAAGTCTACAAAAGTCTACATTTTGAATTAAATCAATGCGTTAAGGAATGCCAAGCGCAATACGCGTAAAGGTGTAGGGGTATTGGGTGAAGTTCTGCTAACCTCTCATCTGGACCATACCAGATTTAAATATCTATGGGGGCCAACAGAGCCAGCAAATCCCGAGCGGGTTGAAATCATCCGCGACGACGTATTTGCGAAACAAATAAGGAATTTCGTCCATGCGGGATGTCTTGTTTCAGGTGGAGCGTTCGGGGCATTCGAGCATCCAGAGCCAGATTCGCAAGATGCTGGTTTCCGCCATTCTGGCCGGGCAATTGCCATCCGGTGTGCCGTTACCGTCCAGCCGCCGCATGGCGAAGACCCTGGGCGTGTCGCGCAACACGGTGATTCTTGCCTATCAGGGCCTGGTGGATGACGGCTATATGTTGTCGCGGGAACGCAGCGGTTTTTTTGTCAACGACGCCATCCGGGACGGTTTGCCGCCCGGTATGTCGGCTGCGTCAGCCATATCGGCCGCCGCCGTTGTTGATCCCGATGATACTGTGCCGTCCATCGACTGGCAGGCGCGCTTTCGCACCCATCCGGGACGCCAAAGCAACCTGAACAAGCCAAGCGACTGGCAGAGCTATCCCTATCCCTTCATTTACGGTCAGGTGGATCAGGGCCTGTTTCCCATCGCCGCGTGGCGGGAATGTTCGCGCCAGGCATTGGGGCGCAAGGGCATGGATACGTGGACCAGTGACGCCTATACCCTGGACGATCCCATGCTCATTGACCAGATTCGCACCCGGCTGTTGCCCAGACGCGGGATCATGGTGGCGGAGAATAACATTCTGGTCACGCTGGGGGCGCAAAACGCGCTTTATATGCTGGCCAGTCTGCTCATGCGACCCGATACCGTGGTTGGTATGGAGGAGCCGGGATATCCCGATGTTCGCAACATTGTCGGCCTGAAGACCGGTCATATCCGACCCATTCCGGTGGACGGCGAAGGCCTGCCGGTAGATGGATCGTTGGCGGGATGCTCATATCTTTATACCACTCCCAGTCACCAGTTCCCGACCACCGTGACCATGCCGCTGGCGCGCCGCCGCCAGTTGCTGGCGGAAGCCCATCGCCGGGATCTGGTGATTATCGAGGACGACTACGAGTTCGAGACCAACTACGTGTCCGAACCGACACCCGCGCTCAAATCTCTGGATACGGACGACCGGGTAATCTACGTGGGTAGCCTGTCCAAGACCCTGTTTCCCGGATTACGGCTGGGTTACGTGGTGGGCGCTACCGCGCTGATTGATGAGATGCGCGCGCTGAGGCGGCTCATGCTGCGCCATCCGCCCAACAACAACCAGCGCACAACGGCGCTGTTTCTGGCCCTGGGGCATCACGACTCGCTGATCCATAAATTGCACAAGGCCTACCGGGCGCGCTGGGAATGTATGGGGGCGGCGCTGGCCCGGCATTTGCCGAACATGTCCGAAGCGCCGTCTTTTGGCGGCACCAGTTTCTGGGTCATGGGGCCGGATGATCTGGATGCGGACATGCTGGCCGAGCTGGCGCTGGAAGAAGGCGTGATCATTGAGCCGGGCGGTATCTGTTTCGCCCGTGATCCGGCTCCCCGGAACTATTTCCGGCTGGGTTTTTCCTCTATTCCGCTGGAGCGTATCGAACCCGGTGTAGAGATTATAGGACGTCTGATCCGGGATGGTGCGGGGCGGGTGAAAGCGTAAGGTGCTGAGTATGGATCCATACTGTTTCGGACTGGACGGGAATATTTCGCAATCTGGACCTACTCTGGTTCCGTCATGGGCAGTATTTCCAGCAAACTGAATAATGAAATCCCGGCGGTGTGTCCGCTGACAGGCAGGAGTTTTGACCATGACGAAAATGACCACGGAAGAAGCCTTCGTAAAAGTCTTGCAGATGCACGGCATCGAACATGCCTTTGGCATCATTGGCTCTGCCTTTATGCCGATTTCTGATCTGTTTCCGAAAGCAGGGATCAAGTTCTGGGACGTCGCCCACGAAACCAACGGCGGCCTGATCTGTGACGGCTATACCCGGACCACCGGCAAGATGGCCATGGCCATCGCCCAGAACGGTCCCGGTATTACCGGTTTCGTGACACCCATCAAGACGGCCTACTGGAACCATACACCCATGCTGCTGGTCACCCCGCAGGCCGCCAACAAGACCATCGGGCAGGGCGGTTTTCAGGAAATCGAGCAGATGGCCCTGTTCAAGGACATGGTGTGCTATCAGGAAGAAGTCCGCGACGCGTCGCGCATGGCGGAAGTGCTCAACCGGGTGATCGAGAAAGCCATCCGTGGGTCGGCCCCGGCGCAGATCAACGTGCCGCGCGATTTCTGGACCCAGGTGGTTGATATCGAACTGCCGCAAATCGTTCGTCTCGAACGCCCCACGGGCGGCGCAGACGCCATTGCCGAAGCCGCCAAGCTGCTATCGGATGCCAGGTTCCCGGTCATCCTCTCGGGCGCCGGCGTTGTGATCGGTGGCGCCATTCCCGAATGTC
Organism: Rhodospirillales bacterium; assembly: GCA_021775275.1. Lineage (GTDB taxonomy): Bacteria > Pseudomonadota > Alphaproteobacteria > Rhodospirillales > Casp-alpha2 > JAJFIE01. The sequence continues at coordinate 3,880 of JAJFIE010000041.1, forward strand.
AGGCTCTGGCCGAACGTCTCGACGCGCCGGTATGCAGCGGCTACCAGCACAACGACAGCTTTCCCGGCAGCCACCCGCTGGCTGCTGGCCCGCTGGGCTACAACGGCTCCAAGGCCGCCATGGAACTGATCGCCAAGGCCGACGTGGTGCTGGCGCTGGGAACCCGGCTTAATCCGTTTTCCACCCTGCCGGGCTACGGTATTGATTACTGGCCCAAGGACGCCAGCATCATTCAGGTGGATATGAATTCCGACCGTATCGGCCTGACCAAGAAAGTCAGCGTGGGTATCTGTGGCGACGCCAAACGGGTCGCCGAACAGTTGCTGGCGCAACTTTCACCGGCGGCCGGTGACGCCGGACGCGAAGAGCGCAAGGCGCTGATCCACCAGACCAAGTCTGCGTGGTTGCAGACTCTTTCCAGCATGGATCACGAGGACGATGATCCCGGCACCACCTGGAACAAGGATTCCCGTGAGCGCGATGCCGATCGCATGTCGCCGCGTCAGGCCTGGCGCGCCATTCAGGATGGCCTGCCCAAGGATGCCATTATCTCCAGCGACATCGGCAACAACTGCGCCATCGGCAACGCCTATCCGACGTTTGAACAGGGCCGCAAGTATCTGGCCCCCGGCCTGTTCGGTCCGTGTGGTTACGGCTTCCCGTCGATCATCGGGGCCAAGATCGGCAATCCCGATACGCCTGTGGTGGGTTTCGCCGGTGATGGCGCGTTCGGTATCTCCATGAACGAAATGACGTCTGTGGGTCGCGAAGACTGGCCCGCTGTGACCATGGTGATTTTCCGCAACTATCAGTGGGGCGCGGAGAAGCGCAACTCGATCTTGTGGTATGACAACAACTTCGTCGGTACCGAGCTGGACCCCAATCTGAGCTATGCCCGGGTTGCCGAAGGCTGTGGATTGAAAGGCGTTACCGTGACGACCCAGGCTGAGTTGACGGCGGCGCTGAAGGAATCGTGCAAGGCGCAGGACGACGGTGTCACCACCTTCATCGAGATCGTTCTCAATCAGGAACTGGGTGAGCCATTCCGCCGTGACGCCATGAAGAAACCGGTCGAGGTTGCCGGGATCGATCCCAACGATATGCGGCCCCAACCCTCGCTATAGGTGATACGCCTTTCATGCTGAGCACTGCGGAATTTGAAGTCCCTGAATACCTGATGGCCCGGTGCGCGGGTCTGAAACCCCGCACCATGGCCATCGCCGGGGCTGATCATGCCGTGGCGCTGGAAAGTGTGAAACAGGCGATATCGGCATTCGAAGCCGAGTTTGGGCCGGCGGAAATTCTGGACAATAACGCCGGCTGGGACCGAGTCGGTAAATTCCTCGACACCGAACC
>JAJFIE010000401.1 GCA_021775275.1 Rhodospirillales bacterium
AGGAGTCCGCCAAAAACACCGGAAAACACTGAAAAACAGCCAAAAAGGAAAACATTCCGGCCACAACCGGACCTCCATGACCTAATGTCTTGAGCGGAAAGGCAAAACCTCTTCTCTGTTTTAATTACGCAAAACGCTCAATTTTCTTGACTTTTAGCTTAAAATATGTTTATTATCCTATGTCTGTTTTAGGCTCTTTTCCATTGTGCATATCACCCTGAGCGAACCCGTAGCGATGTGGCTGCTGGCTAAGCGTATGGCCAGCTTACGACACGTTATTTTTAACTGATAAAACCGTCTATGGACGCTCTAAAACCGCTCATGTACCCGGTTCAGCCGTGTGCGGTGTTTGGCAGCAATGGCGTTACAAATGTCTACATGATTATGGAAAATTCCGACCTTAAGTCCTTGGAATCATTAAAGACCCGAACGGGTAGGAAAAAGATATGTGAACAAATGTAGACAAATGTCTACATTTTAATGAAATCAATGGCTTATGGTGTGGTCTGGCTTTAGTCGCTGTGGTCTGTCTCTTCACCTAAAAAACTCCCGACAATTCCCACCGCTTCCGCCAATCCGCACCGGGTGATTTCGACGCCTTTGGGGAACGCATCCAGCAGGCGGCTCGGGACCGCCTTGTCGAGCATGACGAAGATGCCCCGGTCGCTCTGCCTGCGGATCAGGCGACCATAGGCCTGTTTCAGTTTGAGCCGGGTGAGCATTTCGTCATAGGCGCGTTTGCCGAAGCGGTCGCGCCTTGCCCGGTGCAGGATATCCGGGCGCGGCCACGGCACCCGGTCGAACACGATCAGGCGTAACGAGCGCCCCGGCACATCGACGCCGTCCCGCACCGCGTCGGTGCCCAAAAGACAGGAATCCTCCTCGGCGCGGAAGATATCGACCAGGGTGCCGGTATCCAGCGGGTCCACATGTTGCGCCAGCAGCGGGATGGAAAGTTTGTCCAGATCAGCGGCGATGCGCTGATGGACGCCCCGTAAACGGTTGACGGCCGTGAACAGGCCCAGCCCGCCGCCGCCCGCTGCCTGAAACAGGGCCCGGTAGGCCGCCGCCACCTGATCCGGCGCATTGCGGCCCACGTCGCCCACAATCAGAACCCTGGTCGCGGCGCCGTAATCGAAGGGCGAGGGGAAGTGTTCCATCCGGGCGGGGGCCGCAAGATGGTTGGCCCCGGTGCGTTCACGGGCCGATGCCCAGGGGTCCATGATGGCCGGCTCGTCATCCATGGGCGGTGGTCCCTCGCCACCGAACCCGTCATCGTCCGCCGCGTCTTCTTCGGGATCGCGATCACGCAGGGTGGCTGACGTCACCACGACGCCGTGGGCAGGCTCCATGACCACGTCGGCGAAGGGTTCCATGGGATCAATCCAGTGCCGGTGCAGGCCCACATCGCGATCATCGCCGCCCCGGCGCTCGACACTGAACCAGTCCACGTAAACCGCCGGGGTTTCTTCATGCAGCGCGCGCAGCATGGCGATCCACGCCCTGACGGCCATCAGGCCGCGCCGCTCAATGCTGCGAGCGACGGCGTCGATACGGTTGCGGGTTCCGCTGTCCAGACTGTCCGCGTCCCGGTCCATGATGGCGAACAGGCCTTGTATCAGCGCGGTCATGGGCCGCATGAGGCGACCCAGATCCTGCTCAAGCTTGCCCGCCGCGTCGGCAAGGCCCGCGATGGCCGGCGTGGTTTCTGTCTCCAGTGAATAGGGGCTGTCTTCGCCCCGGTCCCGGGCATAGACCTGTTGGCGGACCAGCGCCAGAAATGCCTCAGTGCTGCCGTTGGGGGAGCCTCCGGCGATGCGTTGCAGCCATCCCGTTGCGGGCAGGGTTCGGGCGGCGCGCATGATCTCGTCAAGGGCCTTTTGTGCTTCGTCATCCCCGGCGATCAGATCATCGACCCGCGCTTTCAGTCCCCGTGAACGGGACCGGCTACCGGCTTCCGCGCCAATCAGCCAGCGACGCAATTCGGCAGTTTCCATGCCTGTCAGGTCGGCGGCGAAGGCGCTGTCGGCGGCGTCAAACAGGTGGTGACCTTCATCGAATACATAGCGTGTCGGTGCGCCGTCATCCGCGCCGTTTTCACCACCTCCATTGCCACTCATGGCGGTCTGCACCATGACCAGCGCGTGGTTGGCGACAACGATGTCGGCCCGCCGGGCTTTACGCTGGCTGTGTTCGATAAAGCAGCGTTTGTAATGGGCGCAGGCCGAATAGGTGCATTCGCCCCGGGTGTCGGTCAGATCAATGGTCTGCCCCCGGCCCAGAAGATCGGTCAGCCATGATGGAAAATCGCCACCGATCATATCGCCGTCCCGGCTGGCCAGCAGCCACCGCGCCATAAGCCCCAGCGGCACCGCCGCCGCGCCGCCGCCACCCTTGGTCCCGCCCCCACCGCCGCCACCCTTGGCCCCGCCCCCACCCCGGTCCGGAATGCGGCTGACGGCCTCTTCGAAGTTCAGCAGGCACAGATAGTTCTCGCGCCCCTTGCGAACCACGACGCGGGCGGCTTTTTCCTCGGCGAACGGGTACAGCCGGTCCAGTTCCGTATCAAGCTGGCGTTGCAGGTTCCGGGTGTAGGTGCTGATCCACACCGTGCCGCGATTTTTTTCCGCCCACACACTGGCCGGGGCGACGTAGCCCAGGGTCTTGCCAATGCCGGTACCGGCTTCGGCCACCACCACATGGGGCTCGCCGGCTTTCTCACGGGGCAGGAAGGCGGCGGAAACGCTGGAGGCATAGGCGGCCTGCCCGGTGCGGTCCTCGGAATCCGCCCCCAGTAACTGAACCAGTCTGGCTCTGGCTTCCACGGGCTCCACAGGGCGATTTTCAGCTGGCGGTTCCGGTGCGCCTTCTTCCCATTCTTCGAGCAGGGACCAGATTTTCAGGCCGCTGTTCTGATTGGACGGAGCAGGCACGCCGCCGGTTCCAAAAACCCGGCCCACGGCGGCGAGCACGGTCTGCCCCCAGGTCCAGCCGCCCCGGCTCATGGCCCAGGCGGTGGCGATCACCGGGTCTTTCGTTGCGCCGGTATCGCGGATGTGAATGGTCAGTTCATCCAGCAGACAGGCCGCCGCACGGGGCAGCACCATGGCCTCGTCTTCATGGCTGACCGGGAGAGGCAGGTCGAGCGCCTGCGCCAGACCCCGTGGTGTTGGCAGGCAGAACGCCGCCGGGCGTACGAAGGCGAACAGTTCCAGCACGTCCAGTGCGTCAAACGGGCGGATGCCCAGCCGCCGCGCCAGCCCCCGGCCATGACAGACATAGGGCCAAACACAGGAACGGGTATCCGGCAACAGACGCGCCGCGATGGCGTCAGCGCTCAATAGTTCCACTTCGCCATCTTCGCTGATCCACACACTGCCCTGGGCCGTGGCCACAACAGATGGCGCTTCCGGCAACCGGAGTGGGGGCAACTGAAGCACGGGTGGAGCCGTGGCCGACACATCGTCTGGTGCTTCTTGGTCATGATCAGGGGGACGGGACATAATAACTCTATTCCTATCCCGTTGGCCCGGCAGCGTCACGCCTGTCCGTGCGGCAGCATACAAAATTCATAAAATAACTGTCCCTGATAGCAAACGGGTCTTGTACAATGATGTTTAATCAGTGCGATACGGTAAAAAATCGAAGATAAGTTTTGTAATGCTTGATCGCCCGGCGAATTGCGCGTATCGACTGCGCCGGTGGTGTCTTGTGTGACGGGTGCCGAGAGCCAGAGCTTAACTAGAAGCTGATAAAGACGAGGGCAACGTGTTCCGCAAATCAAAATCTGGCGCACAAGTTAAGGCTGGTGACCGCTTCGTTAAATCCGACGATTCAACGATCGTGTGGGTTGTCACGGGCGAAGGCAGCGGTGTAACGCCCATTCCGCATTATCAGGTGGTGCAGGAAGACCGCCAGACCCGGCGTCGGACCCTGTCCGAACAAACCCTGCTTGATCGGGACTTCTATCGTCGAATCGATTGAATTCGTTGACAATCTGAACACCCGGTGTCGTGGCGGTTTTCACCGAGCCGTGAACGGGTTTCCGACTTTTCCGTTTGACCAGCCGACCGGTTAGGTCAACTATTAGTGGTCCGATATGATCGGCGAAGCCGGGGTAACCGGCGTTAACAGAAAAAAACTCAGGGAGGACATGATGAAAACCAAATTACTTGGTGTGGCGGCTGGTATTGCTGCTGCGGCGGTGATCGCCGTTTCCGCGCCCAGTGAGGCCGCGGTAAAAACATTTGTATTCTGCTCGGAAGGCAGCCCCGGGGGCTTCAATCCAAGCCTTCACTCCGCAGGCACGGACTTCGATGCCTCGGCGCAGACAATCAACAACCGGCTGGCTGAATTTGAACCCGGCACGACCAAGGTCGTTCCCGGACTGGCCGAGTCATGGACAGCCTCGGATGATGGGTTGAGCTATACCTTCCACCTCCGTAAGGGCGTCAAATGGCATAGCAATGATCAGTTCACCCCGACGCGTGATTTCAACGCCGATGATGTTTTGTTCAGCTTTAACCGGCAGTGGAAGGAAGACCACCCCTACAATCCGGTTTCCGGCGGCAAGTATCTGTATTTCGGCTGGATGGACATGGGCACGGCGCTCAGTTCCATCGAAAAGATCGACGATTACACGGTAAAAATGACACTGAATGCGCCGGACGCACCGTTTGTATCCAATCTGGCCATGGACTTCGCGTCGATCCTGTCGGCTGAGTATGCCGACAAGATGGCCGCCGCAGGCACCATGGAAACGGTGGACGATGCCCCGATCGGAACGGGACCGTTTGAATTCGTGTCCTACAAGAAAGATGCGGTCATCCGCTACAAGGCTTTTGATCAGTATTGGGAAGGCCGTCCGAAAATCGATAAGCTGGTTTTCGCAATCACTGTTGACAAATCCGTCGCCTGGCAGAAAGTACAGGCTGGCGAATGCCATATGATGCCTTATCCAAATCCGGCCGACCTTGAGGCCATGTCAAAGAACCCGGATATCAACCTGTTGAGTCAGGAAGGCCTGAACGTCGGTTATCTTGGTTTTAACGCAGAGCGTGCTCCTTTCGATGATGTGCGCGTACGTCAGGCGCTGAGCATGGCCATCAACAAACAGGCTATTCTTGACGTCGTATTCAAGGGTGCAGGCTCCGCTGCCAAAAACCCGATCCCGCCGACCATGTGGTCCTATAACGACGATGTCGTCGATTATCCCTACGATCCGGCGGCGGCAAAGGCGCTACTCGCAGAGGCTGGCGTTAACGGCCTGAAGACGAATATCTGGGCCATGCCGGTTGCCCGTCCGTACAACCCGAATGCGCGTCGTATGGCCGAACTTATTCAGGCGGACTGGGCTAAAATCGGGGTTGACGCGGAAATCGTTTCCTACGAGTGGGGCGAATACCGCGAGCGTATCCGCGCCGGTGAACATGATACCGCCCTGTTGGGCTGGACCGGCGATAATGGCGATCCTGACAACTTCATGTTCGTGCTGCTTGGGTGTGAAGCCGCCAAATCCAACGTGGCGCGCTGGTGCAATACGCGGTTTGACGGCCTGCTTCGCGCCGCAAAGAAAACCTCAGACCCGGCAGAACGCACAGCGCTTTATGAACAAGCTCAGCTTGTCTTCAAGCGAGAAGCGCCTTGGTTTACCGTTGCACACTCGGTTCAGTTCCGGCCGGTGCGCAAAGAGGTGGTTGGTTTCAAAATCCATCCGCTTGGAAGCCATATCTTCAAGTATGTGGACCTGAAATAAGGGTCTGACGTAAAACCTGATTGGCGGGAGGGGAACCTCCCGCCAACGTTCTTTTGACCCAGGTGCTTGAACGGTGTTTTCCTTTTTAGTGAACCGCTTGGCGATTCTCGCGCCGGTTTTTTTCGGCGTGACGCTGTTGTCGTTCGGGTTCATCAGAATTTTGCCGGGTGATCCAATTCTTGCTCTTTCAGGCGAGCGCAGTATATCGCCTGAGCAACATGCGGCACTGCTGAGCAAGTTGGGTTTAGACAAGCCGCTGTGGGAGCAATATTTCAACTATATTTCGAACATTCTTCAGGGTGATTTCGGCACCTCCGTGTTGACCAACCGGCCCGTTTTGGATGAATTCCTCGAACTTTTCCCGGCCACGGTTGAACTGGCCACATGCGCCATGATATTCGCCATCCTCATCGGGTTGCCTGCGGGAATCTTTGCCGCCGTTAAGCGGCGCACGTTCTATGATCAGGGTATCATGGGGATCAGTCTGGTTGGATATTCCATGCCCATCTTCTGGTGGGGCTTGCTGTTGATTATCCTGTTTTCCAACATTCTGGGCTGGACTCCGGTGTCCGGCCGCGTGTCGTTCCTGTTCGATGTGGAACCTGTTACGGGGTTCCTTCTGATTGACAGTCTGTTGGGTGATGAAGAAGGCGCCTTTGCATCGGCGTTACATCATCTGATTTTACCGAGCATCGTTTTGGGAACCATCCCGCTGGCTATTATCGCTCGCCAGACCCGCTCTGCCATGCTTGAGGTTTTGAGCGAGGATTACGTCAGGACAGCCCGCGCCAAAGGCCTTTCGCCCATCCGGGTCTATGGGTTGCATGCGCTGCGCAACGCCATGATTACGGTGATTACCGTTATCGGCCTACAGGTCGGCGTGTTGTTGGCGGGCGCAATTCTGACCGAGACAATTTTCAGTTGGCCGGGAATCGGCAAGTGGATCATTTTCTCGGTGTTCAGCCGCGACTACTTTGCCGTCCAGGGTGGACTTGTCCTCATCGCGATCTGCATCATGTCGGTCAACCTGATTGTCGACCTGATGTATGGTTTGATCAATCCGCGCATCCTGCATACGCGGTAAGGAACAGGTCAGCACCATGAGCAACAACGTCATTCAGGACACCAACCATCAGAGCGCCACCCGTCAACAGTTGGCCGAATTCTGGTTCTATTTCTCCGAAAGCAAGACGGCCGTTGTCGGTCTGGCATTCATGGTTGGCGTCATTCTGCTGGCGGTTTTCGCTGATGTGGTGGCGCCACACGATCCCAGTGAACAGTTTCGTGATTTTCTTGAAGTCCCACCGGCGTGGAGCGAAGGCGGATCCAGTCAGTTCCTGCTGGGGACCGATTATGCGGGACGCGACATGCTGTCGCGCATCATCCATGGCTCGCAGTTGTCGCTTGTTGCCGGTGGTATCGTTATCCTGATTTGTCTCAGTTCAGGCATTGTTATCGGATTGGCCGCCGCCTATTTCCGCGGCATTGTCGAAACCCTGATCATGCGGGTCATGGATACCATTCTGTCGGTACCGGGGTTGCTCATGGCTCTGGTGCTGGTCGCCATTCTGGGTCCCGGCCTGATCAATGCCATGATCGCTATTTCGATAACGTACATGCCTTATTTCGTCCGTTTAACACGCGCTTCAGCTATCTCCGAAGGATCGCGAGAGTACGTGGTAGCCAGCCGGGTCGCCGGGGCGGGGCGCTTGCGGATCATGTTTATCACGATCCTGCCTAACTGCATGGCGCCATTGATCGTGCAGGCTACATTAAGCTTTTCGACGGCAATTCTGGACACCGCCGCGCTTGGCTTCCTTGGCATGGGCGCGCAACCACCGCAACCGGAGTGGGGAACACTGATCGCGGAAAATCGCGACCTCATGCTCAGTGCGCCATGGACGGTTACATTCCCCGGTTTGGCGATTCTGCTGGCAGTGTTGGCGATTAACCTGCTGGGGGACGGGTTGCGCGATGCGCTGGACCCGAGGTTGAAACGCTCATGAGCCTTATCGATATACGGAACCTCAGCGTCGATTTCCCCACTGCCGGAGGCGTGCTGCGCGCCGTCGACGGGATGAATCTTGAAATCGGTGAAGGCGAGGTCGTCGGTGTGGTGGGTGAATCCGGATCGGGCAAGAGTGTCTCCATGCTGGCGCTCATGGGGCTGGTTGCCTATCCCGGGCAGGTTACCGCCGACAAGCTGACGTTCGGTGGAACGAACATGCTGAGTTTGCCGGATTCGGAACGCCGGAAGATCACCGGCAAAGACATCGCCATGGTTTTCCAGGAA
>JAJFIE010000402.1 GCA_021775275.1 Rhodospirillales bacterium
ATATCATCACTGATCAGGACGCGTTCGTGACGGCCGTCGGGGCCGGAACAACGTACCCGGATTACAAACCTGCGCCATTTATTGTCTCAAGTGAAGTTGATGGCGTGGACATGGTAACAGTCGTGACGGAGGGTATTTACAGCTACTGCGGTGTCAAAATAAAAATCGATACCGACAGACATGTCGGGCCGGAGCGATCGATCGTTCGTGTTGACGGTGAACCCGTTGGTCAAGTCATCACCGGCGAATACGGATCACAGATGCTGTCCCTTGGCGGCGTAAACCATCTGACGGGCGGCGGCAAAAAGGAGGGCCGGGTCACCTGTAAAACCCTGCTCGACCTGTGCAACGGTCAACCCGTGGAGATGACCGTTGACGATGGGGCAACCATCACCGTCGAAGCAGGAAAACCGCCCTTTATAAATGGCGTTCCCGAAGAGCGCATGCGCGTCGGATGTGGTTCAGCCACGATCGGCATGTTTGCGTCGCAATGGAACGGTTTGGTTGATGAAGTGGTCGTCGTGGATGATCACATCACAGGCGTCATGTCCGAACATCAGGCTGGAAAAGTCCTCGGCTGGCAGCCGACCGGCATCAGAATTCGCGGACGCCGCTCAACACCTGGAAGATATTTTCAGGTTGCCGACCCCGGCACGGGGTGGGGCGGCACCAATATCGATGATCCCCTCCTTATTCTTGACGATTTTGACCCGAAAGTTGCGAAATGCGGGCAATCCCTTCTTATGGTGTCAACAACAGGTGAGCAGTTTGCCTACTTCGAGCTCGATGACGACCTAATCCCCCAACAAAAAGATATGCCGGAGCGGTTGATGGCCTCAGTAGCCCGTATTGAGGAGAACTGTGAACCTGCCATGTGTTCCGTGCTTTTCATGGGAGGGGCAGGAGGTTCACTGCGCGCAGGCGCCACGCAAAATCCCATCAAACTGACACGTGCGGTCAAAGATGCCTTAACCTATATCACCTGTGGCGGGGCGCCAGCATACGTGTGGCCTGGCGGAGGCATCACCATAATGTCTGATGTTACCCATATGCCGGCGGGCTCTTTTGGCAGCGTACCAACTCCGGCGCTGGTTGCACCCATCGAATTCACCATGACGCTGAAGGACTATGAGGCCCTCGGTGGACATATGGATTATGTCATTCCACTTTCTGATGCCTTGGAAGGCAAGGTCGGACGGCAAAATGATCATGTGCTGAAAGGGAAACGACAGGTCTGGCAGAGAGATGGCAATCCCTGGCCTGTTCAGGCTGCTTCCGAAACCCGCAACACGACCGTAAAGAAAAGTGAGGTTAAGGAATGACAGCGACTCATGGACCAGTGGCGGCAATGCTGCCCGATGGCAGGCGACTGCATCTACAACATGGTCCTTCTGATCTGATTGTAGAAGCCTATGGTCAACCAAACGAAATTGCCCTGGCCTACCGTCAGGCGATGGGTGCCTTTCAAACGGTGATTGCCGATCTGATGACCGATATCCATGTCCTGCGCTGCGTGCCGAAACCGGGCAGCCCCCCACAAGGTATCATTGCCCGGAACATGTGGAACGCCGCCATTACCTTTTCTGACGAACGCTTTATCACTCCCATGGCCGCTGTCGCCGGCGCCATCGCGGATCATATTATCGAAAACATGGTAAAAGACCGTAACCTGGAGCGGGCCTACGTAAATAATGGCGGCGATATCGCCCTATACCTTTCTGATGGGCAGTCGTTTACCACGGCAGTTTGCTCAAACCCCGAGACCGATACCCATGCCGGTAACAGCACGATCCATTCAAGCGACCATGTTCGCGGTATCGCCACCAGCGGATGGCGTGGGCGCAGCCATTCTCTGGGCATCGCTGATTCCGTCTCGGTGCTGGCATCAAATGCGACAGTTTCAGATATTGCCGCCACGCTGATCGCCAATGCGGTCAATTTGCCGGGTTCAGATAACATTCAAAAGGCACGTGCGAGTGATTTGTCGCCTGACAGCGATCTTGGCGGCCGCATGGTGACTCTCGATGTGGCGCCTCTTTCGGACCAGGACATATCCGGGGCGTTGGATAGAGGTGTGAAAGAGGCCCAGGCCTTGTGTGCGTCGGAACGGATTGAAACGGCATTCCTGTGCCTGCAAGGGGAACACCGTGTGGTATCCCGTGATTTGGCGACGGAACAATTCACCGGAGCCACGAAGTATGCCCGACCAGGAATACTGGAGGCCGCCCATGCCTGACGTCGTCGTCAGAAAAACAGTCGTAACAGTGGACGAAATATTCCACGAGGGCGGACCTGTCGCAGAGGTTCCGTTGCGGCGCGCAACTGCCTGTTCAGTGATCCATAATCCATTCGCCAATCATTATGTCGAAGACATCACCGGGTTCATCAATGACCTGAAACCTCTCGGCCTCAACATGGCGCAGTCATTGATTGATGCGCTTGGCGGTAATCCGACCGTGGTCGAGGGTTATGGAAAAGGAGCCATTGTCGGCGAAGCGGGAGAACTGGAACATGCGGCGTTGTGGCATGCCCCGGGTGGATATTCCATGCGGGAACTATTACCGAACACCAAGGCCATCGTACCATCAACCAAGAAAGTCGGTGGCCCCGGCACAAGACTGGACGTGCCCGTTACCCATACCGACGCCTCGTATGTCCGCTCGCACTTTGATGCCATCGAGGTCGGTATCAATGACGCGCCTCGTCGGGATGAAATGCTGGTCGCCCTCGCAATGACAACAGGGCCACGAATACATGCGCGTGCCGGAGGGTTGCTCGCAAGTGAAATTGAAGGGAAGGATGGCCTGAAATGAGCTTGGCAAAAATTCGCAAGATAGTAACCGTGGTCGAAGAAACCCAATCCGAGATGGGTAGGAAGATTTCACCAGCGACGCGCCGTGCGGCTGCCGTCGCCGTGATTGAAAACCCCTTCGCAGGACAGTACCAGGAAGACCTGGAAGACCTGATGGCCATCGGCGAAGAGTTGGGTGGAATGCTTGGGCAAAAGTGCGTTGAGGCCCTTGGCATTGAAGCCGCTCAGGCAGAGAGCTATGGAAAGGCCGCCATGGTGGGCGAAAATGGCGAACTGGAACATGCGGCGGC
>JAJFIE010000403.1 GCA_021775275.1 Rhodospirillales bacterium
CATCAATGCTGGAAATCAGACGGTTCGACGATACCCGTGGAGGGTTTCCGGACGAAAAACGGGGCGCGGTCATGCTGTATTCGGCGCAGTCGGGGCCAATTTTCCCGCAGGTTTCCGCATTTGAATTGATGCGACTGCAACCGGGGTCCTGATTTACTCAACACCGTTTCCGCCATGATGCGTAGAGGAGCCGTAACGCGCGCGCGGCGCGGTTGGGTTGTTGAACACGCGTATGGAACGGATCAAACCCGGATTTTCGGATGGTGGATAGATAGAAATTTGCCATAACCAGCGGAAGAAACCCGGAAAACAGGGCCGCATTGACGGTTTGTGCCTGAGCCCTTGCCGAGTTCAGGTGATTTTCTGCCAGGGTTGTCAATTCCTCAACAATGAGTTTCAGGTGAGGCCTGGCCTGATCCAGGAAAACTGTCTCACGGGTTAAACCATGGCGGTTCATCAGGGACAGAGGGATCATGCAACGGCCATGGGCCGCGTGCACGGGTATTGCACGGATCAACCCGGCAATAGCCCAGGCCGTGCCGACGCTTCGCGCAATGGAGTCCGGAATTGCTTCATGGCCAGCCTGAAGGGCAATGGGAACATCAGCCTGAAATGCCAAGGGCACAAAGGATAACTGAATCAAAGGTGCTGTCGAGTCGCAGCAATACTTCTCAAAGGCGATAAGGTCCTCAAACAGATCATCGGACAAGTCACGTGTACGGCTGTCAATCAGGGTATCGAAGTACTCGCGTGGCGGATCATACTGCCGGATAAAGTCATACACCGCTCCGGCGGTCCCTTCCGGTCGGACAGAGCCTGCGTAACTACTGCCAATCTGGTCACGCCACCACTGAAACCGCATTTCGCCAAGAAGCTGTTCGTTGACCCGTTCGCGCACCATGGCGAGTTCAATGTTAAAGGCATAAATCGACATTAATGCTGATCTGGCGTGTGCGGGCGTAAACATGGCACACAGGTATCGGTCCGGATCGTTGCGCCGGACATGATCGGTGCAGATGTCGGCTTGGTCTGAACCTGATTCGGTGATTTCCATATTCATGCCGGATTTTTCTACCCGTTACGATACGCCATCGATATTTCCGTTGCTGTGTTCTACGATTTTTCAATGGGTTGGCAAATAACTTAGCAAATTGCTGGGTATTGGATTGATGTCTGATTTCATAGCACGTATATAGCAATACAGAATTTGACGGGGTCTAAACTTCCGTCGTTCGTGTTCATTTTGTAGCGTTTTAATTCCGAGAAACCTGAAAGGTAGGACCATGGCAGGTATTCTGAGCAACCTTAAATCGACGGTAATTGCGGGCCTCGTGCTCACGGTGGTGATGATTCTCATCGTTACGGGGCTGTCCGACTATACTTTTGGCGTCGATTACGGCTATGCAACCTTCTTTATGCGTTGGCTGCACGTTCTGTGTGGCGTGATGTGGATCGGGTTGTTGTGGTACTTCAACTTCGTGCAAATCCCCAATATGCCGAATATTCCCGATGAGCAAAAACCGGCCATCGGCAAGGTCATCGCACCGGCGGCTCTATGGTGGTTCCGTTGGGGCGCTATGGGCACCATTGTCACGGGTCTGATCTTGGCAGGCATGAACGGCTATCTTGTGGAAGCCCTTACCATCGGCGCTTCGGAAGGTTTTGCGGTTGCGAAACACACCGCCATTGGGATTGGCATGTGGTTGGGCATCATTATGTGGTTCAATGTCTGGTTTGTTATCTGGCCGAACCAGAAGCGGGCTTTGGGTATGGTTGAAGTGGATGCGGATACAAAGGCCGCATCGGCGCGGACAGCAATGCTGTTCTCGCGGACCAACACCCTGCTTTCCTTCCCCATGCTTTACGCCATGGTGTCGGCGCAAAACGTCTTCTGATCTGGTGCTCTCGACCAAGGAAAAGGCCCGGCGATTGTCGGGCCTTTTTCGTTGTGCTTTAGGGTCCAGACTCATTCAAATTACACCCTTTGGCGTCGCCCCGGAGGATTTGGAGATAATAGCACAGGCCAGCGTCGTGTCCTTTCAGAAATGTACCACATTGTTTTCAAACCCACTCCTGGTCCTGCACTATTCTTTCCAAACCAAAGGGTATAACTTGAATGAGTCTGGCCCTAACCAACGAAGGGTTGATAGTTTTCGCGCTTGAAATCCAGTTTCTGACAGACAGGATTGTCGAGTTGTCGGGCATACTGATGCCCTGAGTAGACCGCCATGGTGATCGTGCCCGGCGCATAACAATCTCCGATTTCCTGCTATGTCCTTTTAAAGATAATGCCTTCGAGGAACATATCCGCTTTCCGGCCCCTACCCCTGCTAACTACCCCATCGGCCCAATAGGGTAGTTGTGATGGAACTCCGGTTTGCGTTAACACACATAAACCGGAACAATGTCGGCGAGTATTACTGTTAGCATCATGCAAACGCGGTTATGGACGGATCCCCGTAAATGAATGGTTTGAATGATATAAAGCCCGTTGAGGATGCTCTCGATGGTTATATTGATGACCTTAAATCCTACCGGGTATCAGTGCGTGAAGACCCACAACTCAATCCCACAGCGCAGGTCGCTTTTCGGATTTCCCGTACCCTCGAGGCCGGGGAGGTTTCTGTTGCTGAATTAGGTCAGTTGGCCAAGTCACTCGGCAATCGGGCGTTTGTGCGCCGCGCGGCGCTTCTCAGTGATTATGTGGGGCCAAACGATGAAAATGCGCTGAACGCTCGCCTGGACACTTTGGTGGCTACAACCGCTATCCACGATGGCGAACCCGTATCTTTCGACAAATTCAAGGCATTCTGGAATCATGCAAAGAGTGGTGCTGTCTTCACTGCACACCCGACATTTGGTGTTTCCCGTATTTTGCGTGAAATCATGGTTGCGGTGGCCACGGCACGGGATGAGGAAGCCCGGCGCGAGGCGATTGAGCACCTGAATGAGCACGAACATGCGCCGGATTCGGATATAACACTGCTTGATGAACATGATCAGGCGCAGGCGGCGATTGCCCAGCTACAGGGCGCCCTGGAATGGGCGGGTGATCAAATCCTTAGGCGCGCTGCATCCATCTGGCCGGATAAGTGGAAAAGCCTTGATATCAGGCCGCTCAGCGTCGCCAGTTGGGTCGGTTATGATCTGGATGGCCGGACGGATATCGGTTGGCAGCAGATGGTGCGGTTGCGGTTAGAAGAGAAAGCGACGCAACTGCAACGGTATCAACAGATTGTTTGTTCGATTCAGGCAATGATCGACGAGGGCGATCCTGCACGCGAGGCCATATCCGGGCTTGGTTCCGCCATCTCGCAGGCCGCCGCTCGCACTGAAGAAAATGTTGGGATGTTCTCCGGTTCCGTCGAGAACCCGAATACCCTGGCAGACGCAGCGAACGCATTGACGGATGAGGCGAGCCCCGGGCATGTCACGTCTGTTGAGCCGTTTGTCGCACTGATAAATCAGGCCATTGATCAAATGGACGACGATGCGGTCACCCGCCGCCTGATCCTGTTGCGATCAGAGATGAAGAATGTCGGCCTCGGTACAGCCCATCTGCATTTCCGCATCAATGCAACACAGTTGCATAACGGTTTCACCCGGTTGCTGGAACTTGGTGAAGAGAAAGTCTCGCCGAGCCGTATACAGCTTTCGCGTCTGGATGACCTCATTGCACGGGCTGAACCGCTCAAGGTGAATTTCCGATCCCTGATGCATGAAGGAACGACGGCTATCCGGCAGTTCATCCTCATTGCTCAAATTCTCAAACACATTGATTCAGAAACACCCATCCGTTTCCTGATTGCCGAGTGTGAAAGCGCCTACTCGGTCC
>JAJFIE010000404.1 GCA_021775275.1 Rhodospirillales bacterium
GTGGGAGCCGTCCCAAGATATGATCTCAATGGAAAACTTTAATCGTCGGATTGGCGCGTAATATGCGTATGGCTTCGTTCTTCTCCATTCCCGCTTTGAGGACTGGTGCGTATATAGCTGATAAAATGATGTTGAGATATAAAGACTCCCTATACGATTCGGATAGGTTATTTGATGAATTAAATGAAACGCCGAGTCCTCCAAATGCACCAAAGAAAGGGTATTTAAATATGCAGTTCAAAATGTTTATTTTTTCTTCGTTTGCGTCGGTATAAAGTCCGGCTCTTGGTTTATTATTAATGAATACATACACCTCTTCTATTTGGCCGCGTTCATTAACATCCATATTCAAGTCACAGGTTTCTGTTTCAAGAATGTAGTCAGGGTCCATATAGATCTTCCTGGGGTACATGAAATACTGCTGCCCATAGTAGACTCCGAAATTTGGACGTTTTCCTGTGGGGACCGGGCTGGCCATAACTTCAAAATGGTTTACTAATTCGATAAAATTATCAACAAATTCTGGTTGATCACTCTGAAAAATACTACCGACGAATTCAAACTCAATATTATGTTCCCATCTCACCAATCGATCATTAGGTCCGAAAGCTAAATCTGCAAACACATCAATGTCATGATTGGACAAACGATACTGATCCCCGCCACTATCACGTCCAGCATCCATAGCCTCGCAGGCACCAAGAAACAATAGCAACGCAAACCAACAAGCGCCGGTTTTGAGTATGGCATGCATTCTCTTGCATTCCCCTATCCAATTACTAGAAAGAAAGATTAGATTGCTACCAGAGATTATAGCAAGCATTGCAGAAAAATTTCGTACTGCCGCCCTGATTATCTGCCTCTTGGGTAAACCAACGAACTGCCTGTGCTAGTCGATATGGGGTTGGTCGACAAACTGAATTGAAATTCAAATAATGTCGACTTCGGGTAATTCCCTGACGTCCCCGCCTGCCCGGAATGATGTCCGTTTGCCGCTTCATGGGAGAAATTTTGCGGCGACTGCATACTCCCGGAGCCATTCGATCCCGCGCGGGAGCCGATGGTAACGAACGCCACCGATTCCGGGCTGACTCTGGGTCAACTCCGGGCTGATCCCTCAGGCGCTCTTGCGGGCGCGGTTGGTGAACTGGGGGAGTTCCTTGAGAATACGCTTCAGGTTTGTGTCGTTCAGGGTGGGGAACATGGTTTTCAGCGCCGTGGCGACAAACCGGGTGCCGGGCCTGTGCGTTGTTCCTGACGGATGTTGGTATTCGTCGCGTCGATTGCCGCCACCAGCCGCGACATGCCCTTCAGGTCCTGATCCAGACGGCGCTGGTTTTCCAGGCCAAGGTCCACAGGCAACACGTCCGATAATTCTTCCGCATACAGCATGCGAACCCGTTCCAGCGCATGCGGCGCGTTGCGGATGACCTTTGCAAATTCATGGGCGACGTCGCTTAAAGGGCGCAATTCCTCGCGCGCGGCGTCTTCGTCGCCCTGCAACTGGTCAACCAGATCGGGAAGGCTTCGAACGTCAGGAACCTCCTGCTCCAGCCATTGCAGCAGGGACGCGATGGTATCAGGGTCTTGCACCCCGGCGATCTTCGCCAGCGCACGGACGTCGTCTTCAGAAATACATGGTTCGGAATCAGATACCGTCACAGGGCCCCCAAATTCATCAAGCTGTTTCATCCCACCTTCACGCATCCCCCATGAACGCTTGAGTATGGAAGGGCGATCTATCAACCCCGCAGGGCAAGCTGCGCAGAACGTAGCCTATCGCCGGGTATTTCGAAATTCAATTCCCGGTGATCGCATCGCAGATTAGCATCAAATCAATGACACAAACCTGACACCCTATACCGCCCCGATAATTTCGTTCACTTTGTCCAGAAAGTTCACCGGATCAAGTGGTTTGTTGATAAATCCGTTGGCGCCGAATTCAATCGCCTGCCGCTTGTCTTGCGGAAACATCTTGGCCGACAGAACAATGATTGCAGTTCGATCAAGGGTTGGCTCTTTTCTGATTAAGGTAATCAGCTGATAGCCGTCGATACCCGGCATCATCAAATCCGTAACAACGCAGTCCGGACGGTCGGCTTTGATTTGCGCCAGCGCCCTGGTGCTGTCGGCCTCCGTCGTTACAGTATGGCCCCCGTTGGTGAGGATCATTGACTGTAATTTGATCATCACCGGATCATCATCGACCAGAAAGAATTGCATGATGCCACCGCCAAGTGAAAGGACTTTGGGTCAGTCCCCGACCCTTTCATGATCGCCGCCCAGCGCTTCCGGGTACTCACCCCTGATCTGTTCGACCGCTACGGCTTCCAGTTCGCTGATTTTGTTTCGAACGTCCTGCTCCGCCACGTCGGCGCCATGCTCGGTAACATCAGCCATCACTTTGCGCACCACATCTTCGATGCCCGGCTCGTCCAGATCCGCCATAACAACTGTATGCGCATAGTCGGCTTTTTGGTCGGACGTCATGCCGAATTTGTCAGCCAGCCATTCGCCCAGCAGCTTGTTGCGGCGCGCAGCGACCTTGAAGGCGAGCTCCTCATCCATTTTGTACTTGGCTTCGAAACTCTTTTCCCGGTCATTAAAAACGTCGCTCATAAACCTGTTCCCTTAAAGGCTGCTCAAATATTCCAGATTACCGTGTTTTATATGGCGCACGGGCGTTCCGCAATGCCCATTGGAGGGATTCTCCGCCTTGGCTACTCGCCACGCTGTCTTGACCGCTCTCGCGCGGCGACGTAACCAATGGTCATCATGTGTACCGTTGTCATCCTGTATCGATCCGGTCACGACTGGCCCCTTATACTGGGCGCCAATCGAGATGAAATGTGGTCCCGCCCATGGGACAGGCCGGGACGCCATTGGGATGACCGGCCCCATGTGACGGCGGGACGTGACCGACTGGCCGGCGGGACCTGGCTCGGCATGAATGACGACCGTCTGGTCGCGGGCATTCTCAACCGTCCGAACAGCCTCGGCCCGGCGCCCGGCAAGCGCAGTCGCGGCGAGCTGCCACTGGAGGCGCTGGATCACGCTGAAGCCCACGTAGCGGCAAGCGCACTGGCGGCGCTTGATCCGGCAGCCTACCGGTCATTCAATATGGTTATTGGCGATGCTTCCGGCGCTTACTGGGTGGTGAATGACGACGTATCGAAAAGCATCCACATCCAGCCCATTCCGTCCGGCGTTTCCATGGTGACGGCCCATGACCTGAATGATTCCGACAGTGACCGTATCCGCCATCACCTGCCGCGATTTCGCGCCGCCCCCGCCCCTGTCCCGGAAACCGGTGACTGGTTTGCCTGGGAAACCCTGCTGGCGGATCGGTCAAAGGCCGATGACGCCAACTGGAGCGGCGCAATGGCCATCAACCCGGAAGATTTTACGTCAGAGGATTTCACACCCGACGCGGACGCGGACCGTATGGATTTTGGCACCATCTGTTCGTCGTTGATCGCCCTGCCCGCGCCGGGGTCCGGAAAAACGCCGGTCTGGCGTTTTGCCCCCGGCATGCCCGGCGAAACACCCTATTATGATGTGATCGTTTAGTAGGGTTTCGGGTGCGCGGGTCGTTGTCAGAACCTTAATCACCTGCTATACGGACGCGACAACATACAACGCGGACGGGACGCTGCCGGAATGCCTTTCGGTTGATCCGTCACCCGCCGTTTACCGGATCATCAGCATGGCCAGACGCAGACAGGTTTACGAAGGTAAGGCGAAGGTTCTATTCGAAGGACCAGAGCCCGGAACACTCGTACAGTATTTCAAGGACGACGCCACTGCCTTCAACAATCAGAAAAAAGGCGTGATCACCGGCAAGGGTGTGCTGAACAACCGCATTTCCGAATATCTGATGACCCGCCTGGGTGAGATCGGCATCCCGACCCATTTCGTGCGTCGTCTGAACATGCGCGAACAGCTTGTCCGCGAAGTCGAGATCGTTCCCGTTGAAGTGGTGATCCGCAATGTCGTGGCCGGGTCGCTGGCCAAACGGTTCGGCATGGTGGAAGGCACCGCCCTGCCCCGTTCCATTGTCGAATTCTGCTACAAATCCGACGAACTGGGCGATCCTTTGATATCGGAAGAACATATCACGGCATTTGGCTGGGCGACGCCGCCCGAGCTTGACGAAATCATGGCCATGTCACTGCGCGTCAATGACTTCCTTACCGGACTGTTCCTCGGTGTCGGCCTCAAGCTGGTGGACTTCAAGCTGGAATTCGGGCGGCTGTGGGAAAATGAACAGATGCGGATCGTGCTGGCTGACGAGATCAGCCCGGATTCGTGCCGTTTGTGGGATGTCAAAACCAACGAAAAGCTGGACAAGGACCGCTTCCGCCGCGACCTCGGCAACGTCGAGGAAGCCTATCAGGAAGTCGCCCGCCGTCTGGGCATCCTGCCGGAAAGCGGGCCCCGGGACATGCAAGGTCCGGAGACCATGCAATGAAAGCACGTGTGCACGTGATGCTGAAAAACGGCGTCCTCGACCCCCAGGGCAAGGCCGTCCAGCACGCGCTCGGCTCGCTTGGCTTCGACGGCGTCAATGACGTCCGCCAGGGCAAGGTGATCGAGCTGGAACTGACCGAGAGCGACGCCGACAAGGCCCGCGAAAATATCGAAAAGATGTGCAAGAGCCTGCTGGCCAACACCGTGATCGAAAACTACGCCATCGAGATTGAGGGCTGATACACCGGAGATCGATACCATGAAAACAGCCGTTATCGTTTTTCCGGGTTCCAACTGTGACCGCGATGCGCAGGTCGCGCTCAGGCACAGCTTTGGTCACGAGCCGGTCATGGTCTGGCATGGCGATTCCGAGATGCCTGCGGTTGATCTGATCGTTGTACCCGGCGGTTTTTCCTACGGCGACTACCTGCGGTCCGGCGCCATGG
>JAJFIE010000405.1 GCA_021775275.1 Rhodospirillales bacterium
TGCTGGGGTTGATTGATGAAATCCTGGATCTGGCAAAGATCGAGACCGGCAGCGTAGAAATGTTCTTTGAAGACGTAAGTGCAAGAAGCACCCTTGATGAATGTCTTTTGCTTATTCAGGTGATGGCGGATAATCATGACATCGAGATTGTTGTCGGTGAGGGATTTGAGACAGATTCACAGGTACATGCCGATCAGAACCGGTTCAAACAGTCTCTTCTCAACCTGATGTCCAACGCCATCAAATACAATCGAGAGAACGGCCGGGTAACGCTGGACTGTCATGAAACGCCTGGCGGTATGCTCCATATTTCCGTCACTGATACCGGTATGGGTATTTCCGATGACATGTTGGGTGATCTGTTTGAGCCATTTGTACGACTGGGTCAGGTGCAGACGGAGATTGAGGGAACCGGTATCGGTCTCACCCTCACGAAGGAGCTTGTCGAGAGAATGGATGGCCATATCGGTGTTGATACGGAAGTCGGCACGGGGTCCACTTTCTGGATAGAGCTTCCTCTGGCTAAAGGGACACACGATGATCAGGAGGTGTCTGATCTCGCCGCGAGCGTTTTGCCACCCAGCCACAGTGTGCGCTAAATGCAGTCCGGTAATAGGCGGAAGTAGAACGGGTCGTAATCCGGCTAAACGGCTTTAGTTTTTTTGTGTCGAGATGATCTCGCGACCTTTGGCCGTGATGGTCACTTTGTTGAAGCCGCCCCCGAAAATCTTGGTTTCGGTCCAGCCATGCCGCGTGCATTCTTTCAATGTGCTCGCCAGGATCGTCCCAGCGGAATCTTCGGCGACGGCAATATCGCCCGACATGATCAGGAGTTCCAAAAGAAGCTGTTGTTGCGGCAGGATGGTTGCCATGGATACCCTCATTTATTACAGGGAAATTTAATCAATTTCATCAAGGCATGGCAACCACTTAAGGTAATTTTGATTGTCGCGATTTTTTCAATTTTGTTCGGAGTTTTTTGCCGAACCTGGCCCGGTCCCTGCGTAGCTCCTTAATGAAATCCTGTGGAACTTCGGTCACTTCATCGTATTTCTCGGCCCAGTCAATAATCGATAACATCACCGGCATCAGATCCAGCCCCTTGTCGGTGAGTTCATAGATGAATTTGGACAAATGTTCCGGGTCACGCTGCTTGGTTACGATGCCATTTTGCTCGAGCTTTTTGAGGCGATCAGCCAGGACATTGCTCGCAATGTTTTCTTCAGGGTCGGTAAATTCACCGTAATACCGTTTCCCCTTGAACATTAAATCCCGGATGACGAGGAGGGTCCATTTGTCGCCGAATATCCCCATGCCGAACCGGATTGGGCAGCCTGTCCACGATCTAGATTTCATATCATCATCTGTAGGCTCTTGAGAATCGGCTTGCAAATAAAAAGCGGAATAGGTAACGTAAAACTGCTTTTAAAAAGCAAGTACTTTACGGTCGGTTGGACTGAAAAAAGGGGGAGATATGATGAAAAAGGCGTTTATTTTGTCCGTCATTGGCTATTTCGTCGCGACAATGGGGGTCGCCTATCCATGGCACCTGGTGCTTTTCCACGAGAAATATATGGCCATGGGCGCATTTACACGGGGAACGCCAATCATGCCCTTCGGGATTTTGGCAATCATTCTCCAGGGCATTGTTTTCGCCTATTTTTATCCGATTTTCTACAAACACAAAGGGGGCGGAAACCCGATTTTTCGCGGACTGCAATTCAGTCTTTTCATGGGCCTGAACGTCTGGACTGTCATGGTTTTCGCCACGGTGGCCAAGTTTAAAATCGAGCCGGTGCTGGATTTCGTTTTGTACGGGACAGCATTTCAGATCATTCAGTTCGTTCTGGTGGGTATTGTCATCGGTTTATTGAACCGCGAGCCCAGCGCAGCAGCGACGGTCCCGTAATCACCATCGCGCCGATGGCGGTTCGCTGGATATCCGAAGATTACACAGCATCAGGAATCCTGTCTTAACGGTCCACCGTCGGCGCCATCTGAGCCAGCAGTCGGACAAAAAAGTCCACTTCATTGGCGTCAATGCGACCATGACCGGAGAGAAACTCACTCAAATCATTGCCCGTGTAGCGACCGCGCACCGCATCACCGTCGCGAACCAGATTCAGGCGCGCCAGTTCCCTGGCGCGGATATGACAAATGGCGCATCGGGCCTTGAACCTTCCGCCGCCTTCCACTTGCCAAACAAACATATTATAGAGGGCAGTTGTCTCCTCCGGGTTCGGGTAGCCGAAATGATTCGGAAGAAAAGCCCGAATGTCATTGCCGCTGGTGCGACCGCGCAGGACTCCATTGTCGATCACCAGTTTCTTCAACGCCAAATCACCTGCATGCTGATGGCAGCGCCCGCAGCGCGCCTCAAACATCTCATGAACGTCGAAGGAAAAGGCCTCGGTGACGAGGGCGATGCTGGCAACAACAACCAGCCCTGCGGCCCGCAGAAACTTTAAGAAATTAACCCAACTGCCAGTCATCCTCTATTATCGCCCAATTATTCACCAGGGTCCATATTCGACCTGTGACCGTCGAGACCAGCGCAGCAGCAATGGTCCCGTCACCACAACCGCGCCTATCAGCGCGAAGGCCATGCCCCACGACGACGGGTCCGTGCCGCCGCCAGTGAAATCCAGCACGATGCCGAAGGCGAGAGGGCCCAGGAACGCACCAGAGAAGGCGATAGACGAATGCACCGCCATGGTCGCACCGCGATAACCTACCGGAGCGGATTCCACCGCACCCGCCGTGACCGAAGCGGACTCGCCCGCAACCGTCATGGAATAAAGGCACATCAACACGACCACCACCCACAAGGGCCAGTCGGCCGTGAACCCGATCCCGGCGGCAATGACGGCGGAAGAAATCATCACGATGGTGATCCAGCGATGTCGGCCAAGGCGGAGCGCACATTCATTGCCGAGAATGCTGGCCGGAACACCGAACAGGTTGATGAGGGCGGCCAGCATGGCGACGGACGCGGGCAGTGTTTCACCCGGATGACGCGCCACAGCGAAAACCAGAAACGCCACCGTCCAGGCGCGGTAGGCGAATAATTCAAAATTATGTACCGTATAGGCCAGCACGAAGCCCATGGCCTGTCGGGATCGTAATACCGGGCGGAAATCCAGCAGATGAGTATCCGGTTTTGTGGCTTTATCCTGGCTCCGCCTCGGCACCAGGAAGAAGGCGATGATGAGGGCGATAGCGGGGCCGATGCTTAAGATAAGGAACGCCGTGCGCCAGTCGGTCGCACTGGCGATCAGGCCGGTGGCGGCGATGGAAACCGAAGCGCCAATGCCGAAACTGGAGGTATAGAACGCCATGTTGCGGCTCTGCTTCGGGCCGCTGAGGAAATCGCTGAGCATTTTCAGGCCCGGCATGTAGGTCCCGGCCAGACCGATGCCGCCCAGGGTCCGGAACGCCATGGCGCTCCAGAATCCGTCAGCGAACACCGCGAACCCGGCGATAGCTATACCGGAGATCACGGTGCAGATCAGATAAACGTCGCGCGAGGCTACCCGGTCGGTCAGGCTGGTTAATACCACCACGGCGGCTACGTAACCGGCATAGTAAATACCGTTGATCCAGCCGGCCTCGGTATTGTTGATGCTCCATTGTTCAAAGAACAGCGGCAGCAGCGTGGGGAACGCGGCGAACCCGGTCATGCCAAGGATTTCCGCAAGGCAAATGATAACCGTGATACGGCGGGTTGCCGATGCAGGCGCAGGTGGTGTGGTGAACATGGCGCGATCCTAATGGATTGCCGCGCGCCGTCCAGTCCGGTATTACGCGGCCTTCGCCCATTTCAGGGCTTCGGCCTGATCACGGACCGGAAAATGCCTGACCGCCCCGTGCATCATAACGTCGGTTATGGTGGCGGACCATTCCTCCCACTTGGCGTCGCCGACAATCGCCAGCTTGTCCAGGTCGTTCCAGTGGGCGATGCCAAATATCATGTCCTTCCACGCAGCGCTCATTTCCCAGCCATCGAAGGACGCCATGTCAATGCAGACACGGACCTTGCCATGCTTTTCAATGATTTTTTCAATGTCGGGCAGCACCGCGTCATAGTCCTCGCCGGTCAATGTACCGCTGGCCTGGATGGCGATGAAGGCATCCTTGGATTTGGGCAGAATTTTAAGCATGTCATCCTCTC
Organism: Rhodospirillales bacterium; assembly: GCA_021775275.1. Lineage (GTDB taxonomy): Bacteria > Pseudomonadota > Alphaproteobacteria > Rhodospirillales > Casp-alpha2 > JAJFIE01. Next base: position 4,172 of record JAJFIE010000405.1, read on the forward strand.
TGGAGGGCTTCCTCCGCCAAAGGCGCACTCCCAAGGCTTATGACCAATACTTAGATAGGCAGCAGCCCCCGACCGTCGCAAGGGGGCAGCGGCGCGATGGGGGCCTTACATATGGATGGCGCGGCCACCTGCGCTGAGGGCGGCTTCCTTGACAGCTTCGGGTAAACCGGGATGGCCGTGACAAATGCGGGCGATATCTTCCGCCGATGCCCCCAGTTCCATGCCGACGACGATTTCCTGAATCAGGTCGCCCGCCGCAGGACCGATAATGTGCGCACCCAGAATGGCGTCGGTTTCCTTGTCGGCGAGGATTTTCACGAAACCATCTGCGTTGCCGTTGGCCCGCGCACGACTGTTGGCAGAAAACGGGAACTTGCCCACGTTGTAGGCCGTGCCGGCTTCCTTGAGCTGTTCCTCGGTCTTGCCCACCGAAGCCACTTCCGGCCATGTGTAGACGATGCCGGGGATGGAATCATAATCTATATGGCCTGCTTCACCGGCAATCAGTTCCACGGCGGCGACCCCTTCTTCTTCGGCCTTGTGGGCCAACATGGCGCCACCGATCACGTCGCCAATGGCAAAAACACCGGGAACGCTGGTCTGGAAATTATTATCGACCTTCACAAAACCGCGCTCATCCATTTCCACACCGGCATCGGCAAGGCCCAGCTTGTCGGTAAAGGGCTTGCGACCAATGGCGACCAACACCACATCGGCCTTGATCTTCTCCGCCTTGCCGCCCTTGGCGGGTGATGCGGTCAATTCGACACCGCGCGGCCCGGCTTTCGCCCCCGTCACGCCGGTCGAGAGTTTGAACTCCAGGCCCTGTTTTTTCAGCGTGCGCAGCATGGTCTTGGAAACCTCGGCATCCATACCGGGCAGGATGTGATCGAGGAACTCAACCACCGTGACCTGTGCACCGAGACGCCGCCATACGGAACCCAGTTCAAGGCCAATAACGCCCGCGCCAATGACCACCAGATTCTTTGGAATTTTGGTCAAGGCAAGCGCGCCGGTGGAACTGACGATGCGTTTCTCGTCAATCTTGACACCTTTGAGCGGCGTCACGTCAGAGCCGGTGGCGATGAGGATATCCCTGGTTTCGATAATCTGTTCCCTGGCGCCCCGTTTGGGGGCTTTGACGCCGACCTTGCCCGCTTCGATGACGCGTCCGGTACCGATCAGGTAGTCCACCTTGTTTTTCTTGAGCAGAAACTCGATGCCCTTGGTCAGGTCTTCAACAACCTTGTCCTTGCGACCCATCATGGTTTTCAAATCGACGCTGAGGCTGCCCGCCTTGATGCCATGATCGGCAAATTCGTGGCTCGCCACTTCGTAGTGATGCGATGACTGCAATAATGCCTTGGAAGGGATGCAGCCCACGTTCAGGCAGGTGCCCCCCAGCGCACCGCGCATTTCCACACAGGCGGTTTTCAGACCCAGTTGGGCGGCGCGGATGGCGGCAACGTATCCGCCGGGTCCGCCACCGATAACGACGAGATCATATGCTTCTGCTTCGCTCATGGCCTTTTTTCTCCTGGGGCCTAAACTTCAATCAGGATACGTTTTGGATCCTCGATGCATTCCTTGATGCGCACCAGAAACGAAACCGCCTCGCGGCCATCAATGACCCGATGGTCGTAGGTGAGCGCCAGATACATCATGGGGCGGATTTCGATATTGTCGCCGACGGCCATGGGGCGCTTCTGGATCTTGTGCATGCCAAGAATGGCCGACTGTGGCGCATTCAGAATAGGCATGGACATGAGGGAGCCGAACACGCCACCGTTCGAGATGGTGAACGTGCCGCCCGACATATCATCAAGCCCCAGTTTGCCATCACGGGCGCGCCGACCGAAATCGGCAATCTTGCCTTCGATGTCGGCGAAGTTCATTTCATCGGCATCTTTCAGGACCGGCACCACCAGTCCCTGAGGTGATCCGACGGCGACACCGATGTTGTAATAGTTTTTGTAGACCAACTGGTCACCGTAGACTTCGGCATTGACCGCAGGCCATTCTTTCAGCGCAATAACGGCGGCGCGAACGAACAACGACATGAAGCCCAGCCGCACGCCGTATTTCTTCTCGAATCCTTCCTTGAACTCAGTCCGCAAATCCATGGCCGCCTTCATATCCACCTCGTTCCAGGTGGTCAGCATGGCGGCTGTATTCTGCGCCTCCTTCAGGCGTTGCGAGATAATGCGGCGCAGTTTGGTCATGCGCACCACTTCTTCGCGGGGATCTTCGGGGCGTGGCGGCAGGTCCGCAGGTGCGGCGCTGACGCTGGGCGCAGTGACAGGCGCCATTGGCGCGCCGCCTTGCAGGAACCGGTGAACATCACCTTTCATAAGGCGTTTTCCGGGGCCGGTGGCGGGAATACGCGCCGGGTCCAGATTATGCTCGACGACCATCTTGCGAACCGCTGGTGACAGGTGCACGTGACTGCCGCCCGGTGCGGGGGTCGTCATGGTTGCGACAGGGGCTGCTGCGGGAGCCGGGGTCGGTGTAGCGGCCGGTGCTGGAACTGGAGCCGCAGCGGGTTCCGCCTTTGCTTCCGGCGCAGGAGCGGCTTCCGCAGGCGCCGGCTCCGGTTTTGATTCTGGCGCTGCTGTACCGGCTGCTCCTTCTTCAATGGTCGCCAGCAGGGCGCCGACTTCTACATCGACGCCTTCCAGGGCAACGATGCTGGCCAGTGCGCCCGCGACCGGGGCGTTTACCTCGACGGTTACCTTGTCGGTTTCCAGTTCCACAATAGGTTCATCCACAGCGACGGATTCACCTGCGCTCTTGAACCATTTGGCGACGGTTGCTTCTGAAACCGATTCGCCGAGAACCGGAACTTTAACTTCAACGGGCATCTGGACCTCCGGTCATGATTGCTCGAATTTTTCCAATATTCATCACGTTATTTCTTTTTCGCTGCGGCTTTGGCGGCAGCAGGCTTTTTTGCGGGTACTTTCCGGGGTGATGCGTTCCGGGCGGGCGTAGCCTTTTTTGCGGGCCGTTTCGCAGCCGGTTTCAAGGTGATTGCTTCATCGACCAGTGTGGCTTGTTCGATAACATGCTTCTTCATTGAGCCGGTCGCCGGGGATGCCGCCGCCGCCCGTCCGGCATAGCGGATTGCCTCGCCGCCGCGTCCCATCTGCTCCATACATTCGGCCAGCGGATCACGGATCGAGGACCATGCTCCCATATTTTTAGGCTCTTCCTGGCACCAGACCACGTCTGCGTCGGGGAAGCGCCTCATTTCTTCGATCAGGGCCACATCGGGGAACGGGTAGAGTTGTTCGATGCGCATCAGATAGACATCCTTGATGCCGCGTTTGT
>JAJFIE010000406.1 GCA_021775275.1 Rhodospirillales bacterium
ATTTTTGCTCAAGGGAGCCTGGCGGCGCATCAAAACCGGTATGCAGGATGCCACTGTTGCCTTTGCTGGCGCCATCCAGAATATCGGCGCCTTTCTCAAGGACCAGGACGGTGGCGCCTTCAAGTGCGAAGCGGCGGGCGACCGCACAGCCGACGACCCCGGCGCCGATGATGACAACATCATAGGGGGTCTCGGAGACGGGCTCATTTGCATGGGGTTTTTGCATGATCGGCAATGTGCCATTAAATGGGTGCAGCAACAAATTTCACAAAATAACGCTAAAGCATTGATAAATCTATTTGAATTTACGAAACATTCGCGTCTGATCGAGCAATTCTTCAAGCGATTTCATGCGATCCTCTGTCTCTACCCATGACAAGTCCTGAACCGCCGCGATCATGGCTTCAATGATAAACAGAGGCACAACCGCCGAATCCCAGGCGGAGGGTACTTCAATACGGGAATGAAAGCTGTGTGTTGCATGCTTGGCAGCGGGCGAGCCCCACTGGTCGGTAAACACAACCAGCGTGACGCCTTGCGACTTTGCCATCTCCGCCAGATGCTGAATGTCGCGTTCGTATCGGCGAATATCAAAGATCACCAGCACGTCATCCGCCTTCATATTCAGAACATAATGAGGCCAAACATTCGAGTTCGCGGCAACCAGCGTAAGGTTGTCACGGACCATTTGCATATGGGTGAAGAAATAGTCCGCCAGGGAATGCGTGATGCGTCCACCGACCACATGAATACCACGGCTGTGGTCAGATAGCAGTTTCGCCACCGCATTGAATTCCTCCGGGTCAATCTGACGCAATGTCTGGCGCATGTTCTCCATGACTGAGTCTGCAAACCGGTTGAGGATATGAGTATCCGGAGCGTTTCCCGCCCAGCGGTTATGTTTACTGATAGGATTGGAGATCGTTGCCTCCACCTCGGCCCGCAATTCAGCCTGAAGGTCGGGGAAGCCACGGAATCCGAGTTTTTTGGCCATGCGGACCACTGTGGGGGTAGAGACGTCGGATGCGTCAGCTATCACGGTGATACTGCCCAGTCCCGAGACCGGATAGTTGTCCATGATGGCATTGGCAAGTTGACGTTCCGCACGGGTCAACTCATCAAACCTGCTGCGAATGCGTTCTGCAACAGTGAGGTCTTGGGGCGTCTCCATTTAGGTTCGCACCTCCTGAATCCCGGATGAGTTATATTCAATAATAAGCATGAATGAAAAAATTACGCCACAAAAGTTTGATTAGAAACTATTATTTCAGAAACCATCTTGACAGCATCATTTTTTATGAAGCAATGTGTACAAAGTTATAAAAGCCCTAATAAAAACACGGGGCCGTTTTGGGAAGCGAGCAAAACATGTCGGTGAGCGAGGCATCCGTTGATGGCGTGGTCGAGGTGACCAATGTGTCAGGCGCGGGTGATTTTATCCTTGTTTGTGAACATGCTTCCAACTTCATCCCTCCTGAATTTGATCATCTCGGGTTAGGGAGCGATGCGCTCGAAAGCCATATCGCGTGGGATCCGGGCGCCTACCCGGTGGCGGTGGCTCTTTCGGCAAAACTCGACGCCCCGTTGATTACATCACGGGTCTCGCGTCTTGTTTACGACTGCAACCGCCCACCGGAAGCCAAAAGCGCGGTGCCGGCGGAAAGCGAGACCTATGAAATTCCGGGCAACAAAAATCTTTCAGGCAAAGATCGTCAAACGCGTATCGATCAGTATTACGTCCCTTTTCATGATGCCCTGGCGACTGTAACGGACCGGCGGGTTAAGGCCCGCCGTGCACCGGTCATCGTCACCATCCATTCTTTTGCACCGGTTTATGATGGCAGGAAACGTGATCTGGATATTGGCGTTCTTCATGATTCCGACACGCGTTTCGCGGATGCGTTTCTCAGAGTCGCGGCAACACATGGCAAATTCAAAACGATCAGAAATGAACCCTACGGGCCACAGGACGACGTCATGCACACGTTAACAGAACACGCCATACCGCGAGGCCTGTTAAATGTGATGCTGGAAATCCGAAATGATCTGATCACCACCCCGGTTGATCAACAATCCATGGCTGAGCAGTTGGCCGAGTATGCGACAGAGGCTCTTGTCTCTGTCGCAGAACGGTTGAATGATTCCAGTGCAGTGGATGGCCCTTGTTCAAAAACCGAACCCATTCCAATATACTCGACTGTCAGACGCAGGAATGATTTGATGTTTGGATCATTCGCGGTGGGAACAAGTTAAACAATGCCAAAACCAATTCTCCTCTACGTCAAATACGTCGATTACGTCTCCACGAAGTGCGGCAGGCTGGCGATGTACATGATTTTCATCATGATTGGCACGCTGCTGCTCGACGCCGTTACGCGCAATATTATCAATTATCCATTGTCCTGGTGCGTCGAAATGGCGCAGTTCACCATGGCGGCCTATTACATCCTGGGGGGCGCCTATTCCATGCAGCTAGGCGACCATGTGCGCATGGATTTGGTCTATGACACGTGCTCGGAACGGAACAAGGCCAGACTGGATGTGGCAACCAGCGGCTGCCTTTTGTTCTATCTTGGGGCGCTGCTGTATGGTTCGATTTCCAGCACCATCTACGCCATTGAAACCGGTCAGAGAAAGTTCTCCATGTGGAATCCGTCCATGATTCCGATCAAGGTCATCATGGTGTTTGGCATCATCCTGATGCTGCTTCAGGCCATCTCAATGTTGTTCAAGGACATCGCAAAAGCCAGAGGCGAGGCGATCACGCACGAAGGGGAGGTCCCCAACGTATGAGTTACGAAATGATCGCAATCCTGATGTTCGCAACGATGATGTTGATGTTGTTGACGGGACAACGCGTGTTTGCCGCCATCGGGTTCGTCTCCGCCGCAGCCGCAGCACTACTGTACGGCACCGGCGCGATCGAGATGCCATTCAATGCGGCGTTCAAACTGTTTAACTGGTACCCGCTGCTCACGCTGCCGCTTTTTGTCTACATGGGCTACATACTTTCTGAATCAGGCATCGCGGACGATCTGTACAAGATGTTTCACGTTTGGTTCGGGGGCCTTAGCGGTGGTCTTGCCGTGGGCACCATCGGGCTGATGGTTATTATTTCCGCCATGAACGGCCTTAGCGTGGCCGGTATGGCCATTGGTGCAACCATCGCGCTGCCGGAAATGCTGAAGCGGGGTTATGACAAGGTGATGATCACCGGCGTTATTCAGGCCGGTAGTTCGCTGGGAATCCTTGTGCCGCCAAGTGTTGTTCTGGTGCTCTATGGCATGATTGCCCGGCAACCGGTCAGTCAGCTATGGTTGGCCGGGGCGCTTCCTGGCCTGATGATGGCGTCACTGTTCGTCATTTATATTGTGGTTCGATGCAAGATAAATCCGGATCTGGGGCCAACGGTTTCCGAAGAAGAAAGAAACATCCCGTTCTCGGAGAAGATGAAGCTGCTGCGGGCCGGCATTATTCCTTTCCTGATTTTCTTCTTTATGACCGGACTTTTCGTCATGGGCATAACAAGCCTTGTCGAGAGTTCTGCGGTCGGGGCAACGGCGGCTACGATTGCGGCTGCGGCCAAGAAGCGCCTGACGAAAGTTGTGCTTGAGGAGACAGTGAGAAAAACACTGGGTATCTCCTGCATGTTCCTCTGGATCATTCTTGCAGCCTTGAGTTTTGGCGCGGTATTTGACGGCATTGGCGCGGTCCGCGCCATCGAGTCCCTGTTCATCACGCGATGGGATCTATCTCCGTGGGAAGTGCTGATCATGATGCAGCTTTCCTACATTTTCATGGGTATGTTCCTGGATGACACCGCGATGCTGGTGATCGTCGCGCCGCTGTATGTGCCACTGGTTATCGCCCTGGGTTTTGATCCGGTCTGGTATGGGGTTCTCTATACCATCACGTGTCAGATTGCCTATATGACGCCGCCCTTCGGCTATAACCTGTTCCTCATGCGAGCGATGGCGCCACCAGAAATTACACTACCGGACATCTATCGATCCATTATACCGTTTGTATTGGTCATGACGCTTGGATTGATACTTGTGATCCTTTTCCCGCAAATTGCACTCTGGTTGCCTAATTTGGTGTACCCTAGCCGACTAGGGTAAGAACAGAGAACTGTTTGCTGGCTGAAGGAATAACGAAGGACTATTGAACCTAAATCGACCAACTACTGTAACCGGGAGGACGAAATGAAAGAGTCAAAGTCTAATAAAACACCCAAGAAAGCGGCGACACAGAATCCGCGTCGCGAATTCCTGAAAAAAGCGGGGGCAACGACGGTCGGTGCGGCTGGCGCTGTTGCCGCTGGCGCTGTCAGCGCACCTTACGTGTACGCCCAAAGCAATCCAATCAAATGGCGGCTTCAGACGTACTCTGGCGCTCCGTTGGGCGCGCACGTGATCTTGCCGCAGATTGAAGCCTTCAACAAGGCGGCCTTCGGCGAAATGGAGATTGAACTCTATTACGCCGATCAACTGGTGCCGACGGATGAGCTGTTCCGCGCCATGCAGAACGGCACCATCGATGCGGTGCAGAGCGATGACGCGACCATGGCGTCGCCGGTTGATATCATCGTGTTTGGCGGGTATTTCCCGTTCTCGACCCGCTACAGCCTGGATATGCCGGTCCTGTTCAAGTACTACGGCCTGGACGAGATTTGGAAAGAAGCCTATGACGAGGTCGAAGGTGTCGAATGGTTGAGCGCCGGGGCATGGGATCCCCTGCACATCTTCACCAAGACCCCGATCCGCAGCGTCGCCGACATGAAGGGCAAACGTGTGTTCGGTGTGCCGACGGCTGGTAAATTCCTGTCACGCTATGGCCTGATCCCCGTTACGTTGCCTTGGGATGACATTGAAGTCGCCATCCAGACCGGCGAGCTTGACGGTGTTGCATGGTGCGGGTTTACCGAAGCCTATGAAGTGGGTTGGGCGGATGTTTGTGATTACGCCCTGCTGAATAACGTGACAGGCGCCTGGTGTGGTTCCTATTTCGCCAATACCAATAGCTGGAATAAACTGTCGCCAAAACTCCAGGAACTGTTCCTGATGTCGTGCGATCACTCGCACTACTACCGTCAGGTCTGGTACTGGGGCGGTGAAGCCGATCTCCGTGTGAACGGCAAGAAAATGGAACTGACCGAGATTCCGGCTAATGAATGGGATCAGGTGGTCGAGGATTCCGCTGAGTTCTGGGATGAACTTGCCGGTATCAGCCCGCGCACAGCCAGAGTTGTTCAGGCCTATAAAAACTACTCCGAAGTTATGCATAAAGCTGGTGTGCCTTACAGATATTCATAATCTGTTCGGATATACCTGCCAACAACTGACACCCCGGCGCCATCGGCGCCGGGGTGTCAGAGCATTTCCGGCCTTATATGAACCACTCTGACCATTTTGTTTTGTGACGAGGAGCGTGTCGCGACGCGATACCATGGCATCGCGCGGCGGGCCGCGCCTACCCGAACAAGCCGATCCGCCGCATCAGAGTGATTCATATAAGGCCGGAAGTGCTCTAGTTTTTGGATTTTCAATCAGGTTCATTCAGTGCAGCGCAATCAATGCAATTGGCGGCATAGGGCATGGCATCCAGACGCAACGCATCGATGTCATTGCCGCAACTTGTGCAGTATCCATAAGTGCCCAGTTCCATACGCTTGATGGCGGCTTCAATCTGCGCGATTTCTCCCAGCGCGGCGTTGCCGAGACTTTCCAGAACCTCATGGCCTTCGTTCTCGACCGCGCGTTCTTCCACGTCCGGGTTGTCCGGCTCACGAAGGGTGTGATCGATTTCCGATATTTCATGTGACAACGTGGCAAGGCGCTCTTCGAGGCGACGACGGATTTCCTTATGAACAATCATTTCAAATCCTCCACCAACGGCATCATTCGGGTCTTGAGAATTAGCTCAAAGGTGATTTGAGCGCATTCCCGAAGAAAATTCTTTGACCTTGATCAAAGGCTGACGAATTAATGACGGGAACGGATTACCCTGGCGGCGAGGAGCATGCCCGCAATCATGGCGGCCATGTAGATCCAGCTTTCTATCCGTAGCAATGCCAGACCGGCAAAAGCCGGGCCGGGGCACAGACCAATGATCCCCCACCCAGCGCCGAACAGTGCGCTCCCTGTGATCAGCCGCGCATCTATCCTGGTATGCGTCGGTGTATGAAACTTGTCTTCGAACACAGGGCGTGACATTGCACCGGCGTACCAGAAACCGGGAATTGCCACCGCCAGGGCGCCAGCCATGACGAAAGCAAGTGTGGGATCCCAGGCGCCAAACAGATCAAAAAATCCCAATACCTTGGCCGGGTTCATCATTTGCGATATGGCAAGGCCAAGGCCGAAGATAATACCGGACATGGCGGCGAGAATGACACGGGTCATGACAGCCACCCGAAAACGTGGCGACTCAGGGCATAGACGGCAAATGCCGTGACCATAAAGACGCCGACGGAAACAAGTGATCGCCTGGAAAGCCGACCGATGCCGCAGACGCCATGCCCGCTGGTGCAACCACCGCCCAGAATTGCGCCAAAACCCACCAGACCGCCACCGATCACGAGGGCAGGGGTGGAACTGGAAATGGACAGCGGAACCGGTGACCCTGCGATAAACCCATACAGAACCGGCGCAACGATCAGACCGCCGAGGAAGGCAAAACGCCAAAGTCTCTCGCCGGGGGTATTTTTCAGAACACCAAGGGTGATGCCGCTGATGCCTGCAATGCGTCCGATTGATGTCATCAGCAGGACAGAGGCGAGGCCGATCAGAAGACCGCCTGCCAGGGAAAAGATAGGATCGAATTCAGCCATTGTCAGATTATCATTCCAGTATGGGGATGGGGATGGTTAGCAACGGAGCGTGTTGTTGAGCGCCGTAGACATCTCTGTCACCGACAGAACCGGAAGGGACGCGTCTTCGGAGTGTCGCCTTGATGGCGCGAGCCGGTGCGTAGTAGACCACATTGAGAACATCATCTTCGGGGATGCCATACAGATCAGCGATCATGGTGCGCGTAAACAGGTCAGCGGCCTTCACAGACTCAAACATTCTATAATTATTGAATATGATATCAAGGGTTATCTCAAATGGTCCGGCATTCTTGCTCCGGATGACATCGGCAACCTCGCTCAGTGGTTGCGTTACAGTACTCATGCCTTGATCTCCCGTCCTTTGATCTCCAGGGGCTCTGCGGGGAACAGTGAAACCGGGTCATCCAGCTCCATGAGGTGGTAGAGGCTGAATTCAAACACTTCGCCGGTGGAAAAGTCCGAGGGGCTGTAGGGAAAGGCCAGATTACCTGCCGTCGATAACCGTCCCGGAAAACCGAAGTGGAGCAGGGTACTGCGCACCAGCGCACAACCGCTGTCCGCTGTTGCCTGATCGGGCGCAACCACGTCGATAACCAGACCGATTTCATGGGCGGGTGTGCTCATGGGTTCCTGCGCTCCCATGACGCCGTCTTTCCCATAGGCGTGGAAGGTCAGGATGGAGGTTTCATCCATGCTTGTGCGGCAACGGTCTTCAACGTCGCGAAGAATGTGATCCAGACCGGCGATCATGTTGGGGTCGCGAATCCCCGCCACGCTGACCGTGCGGAATCCGATGGACCTCGCCCCTTCCAGTTTTACCTGATAGGGCAGTGAGGGGGTGAAGCGGGTGCCCGATACTTTCACGCGACCGGCGCTCAGTTCCTCATAGGCAACGTTTTCCAGATCGAGACTGCCGCCCGGCCCGGGTAAATGAAACGGATCGGATTTTTCATAGAGAGAATGAGCGGCCACGGAATTGCGGGTGAACCGTCGTTCTGAACTAAGTGGTTCGAGTACAAAATGGTCATCAAATAACCGGCCCAGAACACAATCGCTACCGCTGCCGGGCAATGCGGCGATTGCCGCGCACTCAAGGATTTTACCCATGTGGAGCGCCAGCGCCGGGTCATGCCCCTGCATGATCGGTAAGGCGGCAAAAACCGCAGGGTCGTAGCATCGCCCACAAATCACGATATCGAACCCCGCGTCCAGCGCGTTTACAACAGGCTCATGGCCCATTTGCGCAACGATGTGCCGGGTATCTGCAATGGCTTCGGCAGTGAGCGGAGGAACATTGGGCAGGGCCGCGACGCGTCCGGTATTCAGCGCGGTTTCAACAATACCGGGCGGGATATCAGACGCGATAGTGGCGACGCGTAAGGAAATGCCGGTTTCCCGGCTGACCTCACGGACAATATCGAGGGTCCAGTCCAGATGCGGTCTGGCGCCGGCGCCTCCCGCTGATCCGATGACAAGGGGAATGCTGGCGGACTGTTGCGCCTTGATCAGCCGTGCGAGGTCATGTTTGACGCCGTCCCGGGCGGTAAAGGATTTCCCGCTGCCGAGATAGTAAGGGCCGGGATCGGTGCTGCCGGCATCCACGGCGATAAGGTCGGGTTTGCGTTTCATCCCTTCCTTGAGAGACTCGCCGGGGAACCCGTAACCAAGGATGGCCGTAGGTGAAAGAACCGTAAATCCGGAACGGTCAGATGATTGGATCATTATTGCTGAACCCTGGAATGCCGCAAGGCAGACTGAACCATGACCTCCAGCGCGTTGAGAAATTGCGAGCGGTCGCGATTGGAGAACGGCCGGGGACCCCCGGTAATTGTTCCTGTTTCCCGTAACGATGACATGAGATCACGCGTCGCCAGGGCCATGCCGATGGAGTCTTCGGTAAACGCTTCCCCATTGGGGCGGATGGCCTTCCCGCCCCGTTCGATGCAGCGCGCCGCGAGAGGAATATCCGAGGTTACGACAATATCGCCATCAGCCACATGTTCGGCGATCCAGTCATCCGCAGCATCCGGGCCAGAGGGGACGATGACCAGATTGACCATGGGATCGGAACTCGGTCGGATGCCGCCATCGGAAACCATGTGAGTCATCAGGCCATGGCGCGTGGCCACCCGGATGACTTCATCCTTGACGGGGCAGGCGTCTGCATCGATATAAATCTCCGGCATGATAAGCGCCCTACACACATATTGAAAAACAACCTATTCTATAACCGAGGGAGATACGGAGGACCATGTCCATGATCAAGGGACTTCACCACAACGCCTATCGGTGCCGGGATTCAGAAGAAACGCGTGCGTTCTATGAGGATTTCCTGGGCCTTGGTCTGGCCGACGCTTTTGAAATTCATGAAACCAAGACCAACCGGGAAACCTCCGCCCTGCACAGTTTCTATGAAATGGGGAATGGCTCTTATCTTGCCTTCTTTGAGGTTCCCGACACCCCGTTTGATTTTAAGGCGCAGCACGATTACGACCTGCATATCGCCCTGGAGGTCGATGCGGACACCCTGGCGACCATGTTCGAGAAGGGCAAGGCGCAGGGCATCGAGACCCGCGGTGTCGCGGATCACGGGGTCATTCATTCAATCTATTTCCGCGATCCCAACGGCTATGTGATTGAGCTGACGGCGCCGACGGAGGGCGCAGCGGAGTACGCGGCAAAGGCTAAAACCACCGCCCATGAAAAACTGGCGCATTGGCAGACAACGAAGCCTGTGGCCTAGACCATCATGCGTGAGATACGCAATCCTTACAGACGGTCTCGCTGACCGAGCCATCCAGATGGGCCT
>JAJFIE010000407.1 GCA_021775275.1 Rhodospirillales bacterium
CAAACTCAATCAGAAAGGATAGAAAAATGAAGTTTCCCGTTCATACCGTCGATACTGCGCCTGAGGCCGCCCGCGATACCTTGGCAGAGGTGAAAAAAATGTATGGTTTTACTCCCAATCTGCTGGCGATCATGGCGGAGGCGCCGTCTTCGTTGAAAGCGTATCTACAGGTCAATGATCTGATGTCCCAGACCAGCTTCGATGCATCGGAACGTCAGACCGTTCTGCTGACCACAAGTTACGTGAACAATTGTGAGTACTGCATGTCCGCCCATACGGCCATTGCGGGCCAGCAGGGCGTTCCTGCCGATGTAATTGAAAGCCTGCGAAACGGGACCCCGATGGCGGACCCGAAACTGGAAGCCCTGCGGAAGTTCACCTCCATCGTCGTTGAGTCCAGAGGACTGCCCGGCGAACAGGACCTGCAGGATTTTACCGCCGCCGGATATACTACCGTCCAGGTTCTGGAAGTGGTGCTCGGCGTCGCCATCAAAACCCTGTCCAACTACACCAACCACATCGCCCACACGCCGGTGGACGAGGCCTTCGCATCGGCAGAATGGAAGAAGGCTTCCTGATCATCGATATACGACAACAAAAGGCCGCGTCCCTCAACCGGGCGCGGCCTTTTTACAAGCCGGATTTCAACATGGACGTGGAATAATCTACCTGATCGAGCATCCAGTCCCGGAAGGCTTCCACCCGCGGGTCGTTAACGGACGCCGTGGATGACAGAAGGTAGTACCCCATATCCACCCGGAAGAAATTGTCAAAGGGTTGCACCAGTCGCCCGGCGGCCAGATCCTCGGTGGCTAAAAGCCTGCTGGCCAGTGTCACACCCTGCCCCTGAATGGCGCTGGCGATACCATATTCCTCCCATGGAACTTCCAGCCTGTCCTTGTAGACCGGGGCATCGAGGCCGACGGTTCTGAACCAGCGCGACCAGTCGGCACGATTCGTATAGTGGGGGTTCGGCGTGCGGTCGATCAGGGTATGCCATTTCAAGTCGGACGGTTCACGCAGGGGGCGATCATCATTCAACAGGTTGGGGCTGCACACGATGATGATGTCTTCATGGTCTTCGATGACATCCACCCTGAGGCCGGGGTAATCACCTTTGCCATACCGGATGCAGACATCGACATCATCGATGCGCGGGTCCATCAATTCGGTTCTGGGGTCCAGTCGAACCGCGATGTCAGGGTTTTGTACACGAAATCCTTCAAGACGCGGGATCAGGCAGCGACCGCAGAACGTGGGCTCGACGGACAGCACCAGTGGTCGGTCAGTCTTGTAGTCCTGAAAGGTTCTGACGGCGCCACGCAATTGATTGAAGGCCTCCTGCACACCGGGCAACAGGTCGCGCCCAGCGGGTGTCAATTGAATGCGGCGGTGTTCACGTGCGAATAACTTCACACCGAAGAAATTTTCCAGATCGGAAATCAAATGGCCGACGGCGCTGGCGCTGACATGCAGTTCCGTTGCTGCTTCCTTGAAACTCATATGACGCGCGGCGGTCTCAAAAGCCCTGAGGGCATTGAGGGACGGCATGACATGAGGCGGCGCAGGGAGGGGTGCATTCATGACGATAGTATAGCGGAAATTTTCTCCGTTAAACAGGAGAACTTGTCATTTGTCGAAAAGCTAAATCGCCCGTATATAAACAACCACAGGCTGAGAGCGGCCACATATGACAACAGAAAACATTGTTTATAGAAGGAGAAAAATGATGATCAAGTTCAACGCATTTCCGGGTTTCACCGGCTCCGAAATCGAGCGCGCAGCCATGGTCAGCGGTGTCTTTCCCGGGGAATCAGCCCTGGAGCGCGCCGCCAAACGCCAGATCGCGAAAGCGCTGGCCCGGCTGGCAGGCTACATTGACCCGACCGCAGTTGCAGGTTACCGGATCAACGCACGGACAAGTCACTGCTAAAGCAGCTGTAACGTCTGAAAAATAAAAGGCCGCGTCCCTCAACCGGGCGCGGCCTTTTGACTCATATATATCGGATCTGCTGTGATCAGGCGGCGAACTCGACGCCTTTGTCTTTCAGCACCTGCTCCAGTTCGCCGGTTTCGTACATTTCGCGCACGATATCGCATCCGCCGACGAACTCACCTTTGATGTAGAGCTGCGGGACGGTCGGCCAGTTGGCGAAATCCTTGACGCCCTGTCGGATTTCACCGTCCTGCAAGACGTCAACGCCCTTGAACTTGACTTGCAGATTGCTCAGCAGCGTGCTGATGGCGGCGGAAAAGCCGCACTGCGGGAACATGGGGCTGCCCTTCATGAACAGCACGACCTGATTTTCATCAATTTCCGCCTGAATGCGGTCGAAGGTGGGATTGTCGCTCATGGTGTTTCCTCTGGTTTTGAATAATTGCGCTTAGGTGGGCGCGGATGTCTGTAAGGCCAACGCATGTAACTCACCCCCCATGCGGCCCTGTAGGGCGGCGTAGACGATCTGATGCTGCTGTACCCGGCTTTTGCCCGCGAACGCGCTGGAAATCACGTTCGCCGCATAATGATCGCCATCGCCCCGCAGGTCTTCGATGGTGATTGTCGCATCCGGCAGCGCTTCCTTGATCAGGCGCTCGATTTCGCTGGCTTCCATGGCCATGGGTGGATTCCTTATCTCTCGCGTGGCTTCTGATGCAGGATATGGCCCTTCAGGGGCGAGCCGTCAACCCTTTGGGAAGTAGGGATTTATCCCGCCATATACCCCGGCAGCCAGCCTTCGTGGGCGTCGCGCAATTCGGCCAGCGCGATGCGGCCGCGTTCCTGCATTTCCACATGGATGGCGATATCCGTGCCGCCGGTCTCGCCGATGATCAGGGCGGAGACATCGGCGTTCTGCGCCTCGATGATCAGCGCGGCGGCGTTGTCCCTGGTGGTGGTGACGATATAGCGGGCCTGATCTTCGCCGAACAGCCAGTCATTCAGGGGGCATTCGTGCACCATGTTGGGCTCAACCTTGCAGCCTACATTGCCCGCGAGGGCCATCTCGGCGACAGCGACCAACAGGCCACCGCCGGAAACATCGTGACATGCCGTCACCATGCCATCCAGAATCTGTGAGCGGACAAAATCGCCATTGCGGCGTTCGCGGGCCAGAACGAGGGCTGGCGGGGCGTAGGTTTTCTCAATTCCGCTGGCGAGGGAGAGGTAGATGCTCTGGCCGATATGGCCGTGCGTGTCGCCGATGATGATAATGGTCTCACCGGCATCCTTGAAGGCCAGCGTGGCGGCTTTGGATACGTCATCAATCAGGCCAACGCCGCCGATGACGGGGGTGGGCAGAATGGCCTTCCCCTCGGTCTCGTTATAGAGCGACACATTGCCCGAAACGATGGGAAAATCGAGCGCCTTGCAGGCTTCGCCCATGCCCTGAATGCAGCCCACAAACTGCCCCATGATGTCAGGTTTCTCGGGGTTGCCGAAGTTCATGTTGTCGGTGCAGGCCAGAGGCGTGGCGCCGGTCGCCGTAATATTGCGCCAGGCTTCCGCCACAGCCTGTCGGCCGCCAACGACGGGATCGGCGAAGCAATAGCGCGGCGTGCAATCGCTGGTAATCGCCAAGCCCTTGTCGGCGCCGTGGACGCGCACCATGGCCGCATCGCCACCGGGACGGGCGACGGTGTCGGCCATGACCATGTGATCGTATTGCTCCCAGATCCAGCGCTTGGATGCCAGGTCGGGTGTCGCCATCATGGCTTTCAGAACTATATCCGGTGTCGCCCGGGCCAGTTCACCCAGCACCGTGGCGATATATTCGGCCGGTTCTGTCTCCACCCACGGGCGGTCGTATTCCGGTGACGCCTCGGCCAGCGGGTCAATGGGCAGGTCGGCCACGATCTCGCCACGGTGACGCAATACCATGTGGCCGGTGTCGGTCAGTTTGCCGACGATGGCGAAATCCAGCTCCCACTTTTCGAAGATGGCCCGCGCTTCGTCTTCGCGGTCGGGCTTCAGCACCATCAGCATGCGTTCCTGGCTTTCCGACAGCATCATCTCATAGGCCGTCATATCCGGTTCGCGCTGGGGCACCATGTCCAGGTCCAGCTCCACGCCCATACCACCCTTGGACGCCATCTCGAATGACGACGATGTCAGGCCCGCCGCACCCATATCCTGAATGGCGACAATGGCGTCGGTCGCCATCAGTTCCATACAGGCTTCCAGCAGCAGTTTTTCCGTAAACGGGTCGCCGACCTGCACCGTGGGGCGATTTTCTTCCGAGTCCTCGTTGAACTCGGCACTGGCCATGGTCGCGCCGTGAATGCCGTCGCGTCCGGTTTTTGAACCCACATAGACCACCGGGTTTCCAAGGCCCGAGGCCTCCGAATAAAAAATCTTGTCGGTATCGGCCAGCCCCACGGTCATGGCGTTGACCAGAATGTTGCCGTTGTAGGCGGGATCGAACTCGCACTCGCCGCCCACGGTGGGAATGCCCATGCAGTTGCCATAGCCGCCGATACCGGCAACCACGCCGGACACCAGATGCCGGGTCTTGGCATGATCGGGGTGGCCAAAGCGTAGCGCGTTCAGGTTGGCGACGGGCCGGGCCCCCATGGTGAACACATCGCGCATGATGCCACCGACTCCGGTGGCCGCACCCTGATAGGGCTCGATGTAACTGGGATGGTTATGGCTTTCCATCTTGAACACGGCGGCCTGACCATCACCGATATCGATGATGCCGGCGTTCTCGCCGGGGCCGCAGATCACCCAGGGCGCTTCCGTGGGCAGGGTCTTCAGCCACTTCTTGGATGACTTGTACGAACAATGTTCCGACCACATGACGGAGAAGATGCCAAGCTCCGTCAGGTTCGGTTCCCGGCCATCCAGAATCTCCAGAATAAGCTGGTATTCCTCATTGCTCAGGCCGTGCTCGGCAATGGTGTTGGGGGCGAGTTTTGTGCTGGAATCAGTCATGGCGCTTTCATACCAGAAAGCACCCGAGAAGCAACTCAGGACTTGGTTTGGCGTGTCGGCATCCCAATAATGTCATCAACCGGACAAACTAAAGACACAAGTAGTTGCTTTGTTCCTGATCGCGCGTTTGGTGATTGCCGCCCGGACGCGAAATCATGCCCATGGAAAGGAGCCGCCAAAATGTATGAAGCCAGAGTTTCCCATATTCCGGAGTCCTACGTTAAACGCATGGATACAAACCGGGAATCCCTGTTTTTTGTCCTTGATCAGTATTTCAGCCCAAAGGTTATTTGCGCCGATTCAGGGCGTTCCTGCCTGCGGATCAGGGATACAATCCGCTTTCTTAAGCGGAATCTGGAGCAGGAGGAACGATTGATGGAGCTATCCGGTTATTCCGGTCTGGCGACCCACAAACGCGATCATATGACCGCCCTGGAAACATTGGAAAAATTAAACGCTACTTTGATGTGTAATCATTATGACAATGATGTGGTTGCCGGTTTTATTGAAGACTGGGCGGATAAGCACGCGCTCGCTTTCGACAAGCCGTTCACTGACTTCCTGCGACTGTGTCCCAAAAAATTCCAGAACGCGCCCGAAGAACAGCACCGGACCGGGCCCTGAAAGTAAAGCCAATGGTGAACCATGGGGCCCGGAGACAGTGAGGAACCAACACTAATTCTTTCCTGCGCTTCTGCACTCCGATGATGCGATTACTTGAATATCTCGTCGAAGAAATATTGGGTCTGCCGCCATGAATCACCGTCGGCTACCGCGTTGTAGGCCAGTGGCAGGTCGAACTGTTCACCGATTGCGGTCGCGCCGGGATTGGTGAAGCTGTGAACCGTGCCCGGATAGCTGGTGAATTCATAATTCACGCCAGCGGCCTCCATTTCAGCCTTGAAATCGGCAACGGCTTCCGGCGTTACAAACGGATCATCCGCACCGTGGAAAGCGCGCACCTGCGTATTCTTCATGCCCGGCTCAGGTGGCGTCAGGGCTGACAGATTGCCGTGAAAACTGACGACACCATCCAGATCGAACCCCATACGGGCCGCATTCAATACCACCATGCCGCCAAAGCAATATCCAATGGCGGCGGTCTTTTCCGGGTTCGTTGTCGGGTGAGAGCGCAACAGATCATAGGCCGCGCCAAAGCGCACCGCCGTGCGATTAACGGTCTCAATAGATTCCATCATGAAGGAATTGGCGTCGCCCGGATGGCTGGCCAGTTTGCCGGTGCCGTACATGTCCAGCGCGAAGGCCGTATAGCCAAGCGCCGCCAGTAATTCAGCCCTTTTGCGGGCATAGGGGTTATGGCCCCACCATTCGTGCACCACGATGACGCCGGGCCGCTCGCCCTTGATGGCGTCATCCCAGGCCATGTAACCGGTGAATTCCTGTCCCTCGACGGTATAGCTGACTTCCTCGGTCTTCACTTCGGCCAAGGCCTCAATCGCTGAAAAACCAATGAGGACCAGCATCGCCAGCGCGGCGACTTCCAGCATCCTGAACATGAGATCACTCCTCCCTGATAAGATTCTCTTTAAGATAGCCTGAATCCGGTCAATGTGAAGGGCCGGTATTGTCCTGCCCGTCACCACGATTTTTAGCCAGTGTTGCGCCAGTGGCCGCCAGTGTCACACAGGCAATGGCCGCAATCCCTTTCAGGTCAACGCCTTGGTTCAGGACAATTGCGCCTATGATTGTCGCCGTCGCCGGTTCCAGAGAAATAATCAGACCATAAACCCTGACTGACAGGCGCTTGAGCGCTTCGTATTCCAACGTGAACGTGATGGTGGTTGATAGCATCGCAACCCCGAAACCATACAACAGGATAACCGGATCAGCGATGAAGACGGGAATCTTGCCCAGGCCAAACGGCAGCATGACAATCGCCGCCACACTCATGCCGAGGGCAAGGCCGGTATTTCCCGGTGCGAATTTGGCGATCCGGGAACTGATCAACACCAGACCGGACCAGCACACACCGTCGATCGCGGCGAGCAGAAGCCCGACGGGGTCGAGCGATTCGCCGATATCAGGGGTCAACAGGATGATTCCTGCGACGGCCAGCGCCACCCAGAGGAAATCAGCTAATCGCCGTGACATCAGGGTGGAAATACCGAGCGGACCAATGAACGCAACGGTAATGGCGATGCCCAGTGGTATGCGGTCAATCGCTGCGTAAAAACTGGAGTTCATGCCCGCCATCAGCAGGCCGTAAAGAACGATCATCCAGCCCCGCCGGTGCCGAAATGATATCAGCGACGGACGTGTGATAAGGATCAGGATGACGGCGGAAAAGGCTAGTCGCAGAGATACCGTGCCAAGCGGCCCGATGAGGGGGAACAGAAAATAGGCAAACGCCGCACCCATATGGGCCGCCAGAATCGAAAGAAGCAGTAGCAAAGTCGGTGGTGTTGAACCAAGCAGGCGTGATGGTGCGAAGGGCATGATGGCTTTCACGATGGTTCGATCTCTCAGGCGCTGTTGACGACCGATGGAAACCGGAAGGTCAGGCTGACATCTTTCCCGACTTGTTCGGGAAGCTGTTCGCGGTAGTTGATGACCCGCTTATAGGCATCACACATCGCCGCGTCGGACGGTGGTATCGGGGATGTATCCTGATCGCCTGCGTCAGTCGGATCAAGCTCCGGCACATGATTGCTGCGCGCCAGTTCCGACGCCTGCCATGCGGTCACGCCGCCTTTCAGAACGAAGGTCTGTGACCAGCCCATTTGCAACATCCAGCTTGCGGTCAGGGTGGCCCGTGCGCCATCGTCATCGACCAGACACACCCGCGCATTGCGCGTCGCCATATGGTCCTCGGTCAATCCGACCAGTTCTCCGCCGGGGACCCACCGGCTGCCGGGAATATGACCGGCGTCGAATTCCTTCCGGGTGCGCACGTCGATCAGATACAGGGTGCGGTTATTCTGCTCATCGAGCCATGTTTCCAGGGTTGCCGGTTCGGTGGTGGCGACGCCGAAGCGTTGGGTTAAATGCTCTGTGCGTTGACCGGACGTGTTACCCGAGAGGCCGGGTTCGTTCACAGAAGTTGAGCCACGGGTCTGCGGAAGCCCCGCCAGATCCCATCCCATGGTTCCGTAGTAGAGGGCGTGGACAGGTTTCTCCATGCCCGCATTGATCAGGGATTGCGCCCCGAACACTGCGCGTGCGCGTCCCCCACAGGTGACGACGATGTCGGATGCCGGGTTTTTCTCCAGATCATCCATATGACGGATCAGTTCGGCC
>JAJFIE010000408.1 GCA_021775275.1 Rhodospirillales bacterium
GGACAGGAATACTGTGACCGGGACATCACTCCGAAGCGCAATTTTCACGCCCCGGTCGAGTGTCTCACCGACCGCTTCGACGGCATCTTCGATGCAGGAAAAAGTCACACGCTGCTCAGGAGGCGACCAAAACCGTTTTTCCACAACTCCGGACGGTGAGTACCGTCGCCATGTTCCTGGCGCCAAACGAGCGACATCGGTTGTGAGCGTCTGGGTACCCGGCACATAATTGAGGCACAAATACCCGCCCAGCGCGCCCATGTCGACTTCTCCACCGAACTCCGGCACGACACAAAAAGCCCCGAATTCGGAAGAAAAGATAACGCCGTCTTCAGAATCCATGATGAACAACGGCTTTTCACCGAACCGGTCACGGGCGAGGAATACGCTACGTTCATTGCGGTCTACAATGGCAAAGGCGAACATTCCGTTTAAACGAGAACACACTCCCTCGCCCCATCTCCGATATCCTTCGATAACAATTTCTGTATCCGAGCTGGTTTGGAATGTGTGACCCAACGCCAACAATTCGTCCCTGAGTTCCAAATAGTTGTATATTTCACCATTGAAGGTGATTGCATATCGCCTGTCCCCGCTCGGCATGGGCTGGGTGCCGCCATCGATATCAATAATGGAAAGCCTGCGGTGGCCCAAAAACACCCAATCATCCGCCCACCAGGCGCCTCCATCCGGCCCCCTGTGGGTGAGATAGTTCGTCGCCGAGCATAAGGTGGCAAGATCACCGAGAGTTCCGCTCCGCGAGTATTTTCCGAATATACCGCACATTTATTTGGAGGCAGCGCCCTCTTTCATGGCCCATACTTTTCTGATTTTATAGGGTTTCCGGCCATCTGCCGTGAAATAAAGGCGTGCCAGAAGTTCGGCCACAATTCCGCCAATCAGAAACTGAGCCGAGGTGAGATAAAGTAGGGATCCGACAACGAACAACCCGCTGTGTTCCCGGACGACGGGTATTCCAGTCGCTGCCCACATTCCAAAAAGATAAAGCGTAATGGCTACCGCAGCCAAAAAGCATACCGCAGCGAGTTTACCGAAAATCCGAATTGGACGATCCAAGTAACGGGTAAAGAAATAAAGGAAGAACAGGTCTATGAAGACATTTAACGTCCGCCCGATGCCATAATTCGACTCACCGTGAGGCCGAACGACGTTCTGAATTGGTATCTCGTCAATTCGTGCGCCGGCAACTTTGGCAAAAACTGGCACAAAACGGTGATTTTCCCCCAATAGCAAAATATCTTCGAGGATATTTCGGCGGTATGCCCGGAAAGTGGTGCCGACGTCATGCACGGTTAAACCCGATACTCGGCGTATGAGCATGTTTGCGATACGTGATGGCCACCGGCGAATGATGCCTTCCTTGCGATCATGGCGCCATCCGCAGACGACATCAGAACCTACTTCAATTTTTTCCAGGAACAACGGAATGTCTTCTGGAAAATGTTGTAGGTCTGCATCAAGGGAAATGACGATTTCGCCTCGCGCCTGATCGAACCCAGCCTGTAGAGCGGCCGTTTGCCCGCAGTTACTACGCAGTTCGACAATCTCCAGCCGCGGTTCGTTGTCGCGCAACTCGATGCTGACTTCGAGGCTCCGGTCCTGGCTACCGTCGTCAATGAAAATCATCTCGAATTCATAGGCGTCAGAGAGTCCATTGATGGAGCATTGCAGGCGTGTCAGCAACTCGGGGAGGGCAGTTTCTTCATTGAATACCGGAATAATGATACTGACCAAAGCCTTTGAGGTTTCATTGATAGCGGTCACAGAACGCGTCATTTTTTCTCCTCATCGGGTTTGGTGCCGATTGCAACCCAGCTATAGCCCATACGATGGTGGAGCTCGACCGAAAATGGCACCTGTTGCATCAGTTTCAGAACCTCTGAGCGTAAATAATATTTTGCGTACGCTGGCTTGAGCTGATCATAGATTACCAACCGCCTCTTGTCGGCAGGAAGTCTGCCAAGAACCTGGATCATATATTCTCCCAGAGGTAAATCGACGGGCGATAAACACGCCGCAGCGATGTACAGACGCAACGGAAATTCGAGTGCCCAGGACAATGCAGCGACGATGCGCGAGGGCAGAATACTGGATAACGCCCTCAGTGGGCGGGCAATTGCCAGGTAGAGGCGGTTCCCTTCCTTACCATAAAGCCAGACGATGAACTTTCCGCCGGGCTTCAACGCCTCGAAGGCGGCACGGATGACCGGCCCGGGTTCTGGTATATGATGAATAACGCCAATGCTGATGACATAATCAAGGTCAAGATTATTCGGAATTTGATCGCCTGGTACATTGAGAACGCTTACCCGGGCCTCGCCCTGGAATTGTCGTTCAATGACGCTAACCGATTTTGAGGGCTCAATGGCATAAACGTGCGATGCTTCCAGGTCGAGCAGTCCAGCGACATGGCGACCAGTGCCGGCACCGATATCTGCTATTTTCGCTCCGGCAAAGAGTGCGGCATCGAAAGGTTGAATGAAATCGACCAGCAGATCAGTGGACCCAAAATATCCATCCGTATTATCGTAATTCGTCCACTGCTCACCAAAATCGCGGATCGTCTGTTCGGCGATATTGGTCTTCGTTTCTCTAGGGAGTTGTACATTCGGTGACGCCATTGATTTATTCGCCCACCCCAACAAGTCGAGCAAGAGCCCGAATTTCTTCATCGTCTTGCCAGAACTCGGCTCTCCAGGCCTCAAGGCCAATCCTTTGTTCAGCGAGATGAGCGTCAATCATTGTCGGTGTCAGCCTTACCCCAAACCCCGGATTCTTACCCGAAATTCGATCCAGTATCTTGCGCCCCAGTCGCTCACGAAAATGAATCTGGTCATTGTACCAGACCATTGCACGGTTTTCCCCCGGTCGGGGAACAGGCTCGCGTGCGAAAGTGTGAAAGCCGCTGAAATCCCACACCGTAAGGCTGGGATGATCAGCGGCGAGGGTGGCCAGTCGACGTTTCCATTCTTCGAAAGTCGGCCAAATTCCTGCGGCATCAAACGTCGCGAGTGTACGAGCATGAGAAGGCGAGATGATAAAATCGAATCGACCACCGGACCGGTCCATTGAAACAGCGATCTTTTCCACGGTGTCCAACGGTGCGCTGACACCGTCGATACCTTCAAGAGAAAATGCCCGCCGCGGCGGAGGCAACAACCCGCGCTCCAACTGGTAACGGTCGATCTGGTTGAAAATAGTGTTCAGATCCTCGTCCGTGGTAAACTCCTTAAGGAGAACTTTGTCATCGGTCTCCTGATT
>JAJFIE010000409.1 GCA_021775275.1 Rhodospirillales bacterium
GATGCCGGTGGACGCCGCCAGCAAAGCGCCGACGATGGTGACGGAAATTCCCAATCCACCCCGTACCGAGCCGAACAACATACCCATGGTATCGAGCAGGTCTTCGGCGACTTTGGATCGTTCCAGCATAACGCCCATGAAGACAAACAACGGCACCGCGACCAGTACTTCGTTGGTCATGGCGTTGCCAAAAATACGCGATGGCAGCGCGCCGAACAGATCGAACGAAAACAGGCCGGACAGGCTGCCGATTGCAGCGAAGATCAGGCCGGTCCCGGCCAGAGTGAAGGCAACGGGGAAACCCGCGAGCAGGAAACCGCAGGCGGAAACAAACATGGCGATATTCAGGAAATCGACGAATTCCATGCCGTCATACCTCGCCGGGTGATTTGGCTGTCTCGCCCCTGATCACCATCAGCGCGCGTAATCCCATGGCGATGCCTTGCAGGGCCATGAGCAGTGAAAAAACCAGAATGGCGGTTTTGAGCAGGTACACGGCATGAATGCCGCTGGTTTCTCTCGATCCTTCCAGTACCTGCCACGATGTCTGGACGTATGACCACGATCCCCACCAGATCAGGGCGCAAACAGGTAGCAGGAATATCAGTACGCCGATAAGGTCAACAAACGCCCTGGTGCGGGGCGCCGCGTCCCGGTAAAAAATATCGACGCGCACATGCCCGTCATGGAGCAGGGTATAACCGGCCCCCGCCAGAAACAGGATGGCGTGAAGATAGATCACGCTTTCCTGCATCATGATGGATCCGAAACCGAACATGTAGCGCAGCACCACGACGGCAAACTGGGCAAGCACCATGATCAGCGCCAGCCAGGCAACGGCGCGACCCAGCCGATCATTCAGCCGGTCGATGGCGTCACAAAGGCGTTCGATCATGACCCGGACCCAGGCAGGTGGTTTTCAGGCAGCCAATTTTCAGTCAGTAGGTATACTCCAGCCCGCGCATGTAGGTGTACGCGGTTTCGGAAATGGAGGTCC
Source organism: Rhodospirillales bacterium (assembly GCA_021775275.1). Lineage (GTDB taxonomy): Bacteria > Pseudomonadota > Alphaproteobacteria > Rhodospirillales > Casp-alpha2 > JAJFIE01. The sequence continues at coordinate 998 of JAJFIE010000409.1, forward strand.
AGCCCAGTGAATTGGCCCTGAATTTGCGGAAGCTTTCATAAATTTTCCTGGTGATGGCGTCGGTTTCGCCGATTTCCGCCATAACCTCACCGGCGGCGTTGCCAATAGCGATCATGATGTCGTCGGAAAACCGCCTCATCTGTACATTGTGTTCGGTGAGCAAGGTGTTCAAAGCGTCGCCGTTCCTGGCGTTGAACTCCGCAAACATGATGTTGTTTTCCGCCGCACAGGCGGAGGCCACGGCAGCCTGATGGGCCCTGGACAGGTCTTCCCACAGTTTCAGATTGACGCCACACGACAGGGTGGAGCCGGGCTCGTGAAAGCCGGGCCAGTAGTAATACTTGGCGATCTTGTAGAAACCGAACGCCAGATCATTCCATGGCCCGACCCATTCGGTCGCATCAATGGCGCCGGATTGCAGGGAGGGGAAAATCTCGCCACCCGGCAGGGTGACCGCCGCCGCGCCAATCCGGCGCAGGGTTTCCCCACCCAGTCCCGGCATGCGGATTTTAAGGCCTTTGTAGTCTTCCGGGCTGTTGATTTCCTTGTTGAACCAGCCGCCCATCTGAACGCCCGTATTACCGGCGGCAAAATGCTTCACGCCGAAACCCTTGCCCAGTTCATCCCACAGTTCCTGACCCCCACCCCAGTGCAGCCATGCGTCGTTTTCGTTGGCCGTCAGGCCGAACGGCACGGCGGTGAAGAAGTTGTAGGCCTTGGATTTGCCCTGCCAGTAATAATCAGCCCCGTGGTACATGTCCGCCGTGCCATTGGAGACGGCATCGAAACTTTCGAACGGCGGCACCATTTCACCGGCGGCGAACAGCTTGACGGTCAGTTCGCCATCTGTCGCGGTCGTAATCCGGTCCGCCAGCCGTTGCGCGCCGGTACCCAGTCCCGGGAAGTTTTTCGGCCACGTCGTGACCATTTTCAGCTCTTGTGATTTCTTTGTGACAACTGCCGGCGCCGCCGGACTTGCCTCTTCCGTTTTTTCCTCGCACCCGGCGACAACCACTGCCGTCGCGCCAAGGGCGCCAACGGTTGCGGCGCCCCTTAAAAAATTGCGTCTTTCCATCGTCAGTTTCCCTTCCTGCTTCTCATGACCAGTCCGTAGCGGCAAGGGTATCCGCCGCGCCGTTCAGGTGCAATTGTTTGTCATTGAAATCAATCGGGATCAGGAAATCGAGCGTAAATGCCTGACGGGTTTGCCCGGTGCGATGGCAGAAGCGGTTTTTGCAATGCTGGCGGCATCGATGCCGTAGTGTCTGTAGAGATCATCGACAGTTCCGGTCTGGCCGAAATGTTCGACGCCGAGTCCTGCGGTGGCATGTCCGTGGACACCACCCAACCAGCTTAACGTCGCCGGATGACCGTCAATGACGGTGATAATGGTGCAATGGGGCGGAATATCGGACAGCAGGCGTTCCGCATGGCTCAGCGCCACGGCATTTCCCCGCATGCGGGCGCGTTGTGCGGCCTGCCATCCGGCGTTGAGCCGGTCCGCCGACGTAATAGCCAGAACGCCGACGTCGCGCCGGTCTTCACCGATCATGCCGGCGGCCTGGGTGGCCTCGCTCGCCACTGTTCCCTGATAGGCGATAACCACATCGCAGTTCGGGCCGGGCCGGCGCATCCAGTAGGCGCCATCAATGACGTCCTGACAGAAATCGTCGTCAATGATGCGTTTGGGTTGTTCCAGCGTGCGCGTGGAAAGCCGCAGATAGACCGATCCGCCCGTCTCGTCGCGCAGCCATGTGCGCTCGTCCGGGTCTCCGCCGCCGTCACGCTGCATGTAATCGAAGGCCCAGTCCATGATGATCGAAAGCTCATCCACATAGGCCGGTTCAAACGCGGCGAGCCCATCCTGTGACATGCCGATCAGGGGGGCGGCGACAGACTGATGCGCGCCACCTTCCGGGGCCAGCGACACGCCCGATGGTGTGCCGATCACCATGAAGCGGGAGTCCTGATAACAGGCATAATTGAGGGCGTCCAGGCCGCGGGAAATGAACGGGTCGTATAAGGTGCCGATGGGCAGTAGGCGCTCGCCAAACAGGGAATGGGACAGGCCGGCGGCCCCCAACAGCAGAAACAGATTCATTTCCGCGATGCCCAGTTCGATGTGTTGCCCGTCGGGTGAGAATCGCCACTTCTGCGCACTTGGCACACGTTCGTCCCGGAAAGTATCGGCAATGTCGGACCGTGAAAACAGATTGCGCCGATTGACCCATGGCCCCAGGTTGGTCGATACGGTTACATCCGGCGACATGGTGACGATGCGATCGGCGAGAGCGCTATCACCACGGGCGAGAGCATCCAGTATCTTTCCAAACCCGGCTTGCGTCGACAGGGCGGCGCCCTTGATGGTCTCCGGTCCATTTGTCGGGACAACGTCTGCTGATTGCCCGCGCATTCCCTGTTGATTGAACGGAACCGAGGCCAGAAATGTCTCAAGCTCTCCGCGTTCAGGACCGTGACCCAAATCGAGTCCTTCGAACTGATCCCATTCCTTGCCCTCACGAATGGACATTGTGGCGCGGAAGGTTTCCATCTGCTCAGGCGTCATCAGACCGGCATGGTTGTCTTTGTGACCCGCGAGCGGTGTCCGCCATCCCTTGATGGTATAGGCGATAAAGACAACTGGCCGGTCGTGGTCGATGCTGTTGAAGGCGTCAATGATGCTGCCCAGGCAATGCCCGCCCAGATTGGCCATCAGGTCGGTCAGTTCGTCATCGTTGCGCCGGTCCAGCAATTCCGGCATGCCCGGTTTGTCGCCGATTTCCGCCGACAGGCGCTGACGCCATGCCGCACCGCCCTGAAACGACAGGGCGGAATACAACGGGTTCGGACATTGATCGATCCATTCCCGCAGGTGCTCGCCACCGGGTTCCTGAAAAGCCATGCGTTGTTTTTCGCCGTGCTTCAGCGTCACCACTTCCCAGCCAAAGGTCCGGAAAATTCCTTCGATCCGGTCATACAGACCTTCACGGACAACACCGTCCAGGCTCTGGCGGTTGTAATCGATGATCCACCAGGTATTGCGCAGATCCTGCTTCCAGCCTTCCTGCAAACATTCATAGATGTTGCCTTCATCCAGTTCCGCATCGCCAACCAGGGCGATCATGCGGCCCTCCGGCGTGGTGTTGGGCCACTGTTTGGCGCGGACATAATCCTGGATCAGGGAAGCAAACGCCGTCATGGCCACGCCAAGTCCCACCGAACCGGTGGAGAAATCGACGTCGTCCGTATCCTTGGTGCGGCTGGGGTACGATTGCGCGCCGCCGTAGCCCCGGAAGTTTTTCAGTTTTTCCAGGGGTTGATTGCCGAGCAGATACTGGATGGCATGGAATACGGGCGCGGCATGGGGTTTGACGGCGATGCGGTCATGGGGCCGCAGCACGGAGAAATACAACGCCGTCATCAAGGACGTCATGGACGCGCATGATGCCTGATGTCCACCGATCTTCATGCCGTCGCCCGAGACGCGCAGGTGGTTGGCGTTATGGATCATCCATGATGACAGCCACAGGCACTTTTTTTCCAATGCCTTCAGCAGGCGGATTTGCCGGGTCATGGCGGTCAACCCGCACGTTTGACGGTGGTCAGGGTGTGGTCAAGCGCCTGTGTCAGGTCGGCCAGAATATCGGCAGGCGTTTCCAGCCCTACCGACAGGCGGATCAGTCCGTCCGAAATTTCATGCTCGGCGCGTTCTTCCGGGGTGTAAACCGAATGGGTCATGCTGGCCGGGTGCTGGATCAGTGTGTCTGCATCGCCCAGACTCACCGCGCGTTTGATCATATTCAATGCATTCATCATGCGAACACCGGCATCGAAACCACCGGCAAGCTCAAACGCGATCATGCCGCCAAATTGCGCCATTTGACGCTTGGCCAGATCGTGTTGCGGAAAGGACGGATGGCCCG
>JAJFIE010000410.1 GCA_021775275.1 Rhodospirillales bacterium
AAGCTCATGTCCGAGACAAACAGCGGGATATCAAGCTTCAACGGTTTTTTGGCGTTCGGCCCGATTGTCAGTCCGGTCCGGACGTCCGTGTCATCCATCAGCGGTTTCGATGAAAACTGCGCCACCAGCAACTGGATGTCATCCCATAGGGGCAGCAGCGGCCCCGGCACGCCCATGGCGCCCATTTCACCGTGGTGACCGACTTTGCTGAGGCCGTCTTTGGCGAGATCGTGGATGAATTTGACGCTGGGTTCTTCCGGCGTGGGTTGCACGCCACCGGCGGGTTTATCCGGCGTCTTGCCGTCATCAACCGGGAGCCTGGCGTGACTGCCGTCGCAATAGGGCGGGTTGGATGTGTGTTTGCACATGCAAAGATGCGCCGCGCCATCCTTGTCAGGGCTGAAACTGACCGGCTTGATATCGGTTGCGGCGTGTGAGCCGTCACAGAACGGCTGATTTGCCGACAATCCGCAGGCGCACCAGGAATAACTCTTGCCCGCCTCAAGCTCAACGCCGAGGGGTTTACGATCTACAATAACGGGGTCAGACATCACAATTCCTTCAGCAAAACGGATTCAGGCCGAACCCGGTTTATGGCCGATATTTCAACCGACATTTTCCAGATGGTCTTCAGATCAGTGGCGACAATAACCACATTGCGCCGCCGTTGGAACAGGTTTTATCCGCAACCTCCGGCGACGCCCGGCTTTTACCGGCCGGCATGGCCGCGCCATCTTACTGAGTGGAATCAAAGAAAATATTGACTTTATTCCTAAAATAGACTATATAAGTTGCCGATGAATTTGGCTCTCTGACATGGTGAATACCCGGCCGGTCGCGACCGTTTCCCGGTTTGGTGCGGAAATGGTCTGTGTGTAACAAAAGTCTACAAAAGTGAACAAATGTCTACAGTATTATGGAAAATAAGCTTCTGTAACCCACTGATATCATTGAAAATGTAGACATTGTAGACAAAGGGATGTGAACAAATGTCTACAAAAGTCTACATTTTGTGGAATATCAAGGCGTTACGACCTACCGCCCCAGCATGGACATCTTCGGTTTGAGTTCCAGGGTTTCCGTGCGTGGACGCAGGTGCCCCAGCCAGTGACGTTCCCACAAGTTGAAGCCCCGGGTGATGGCGAACACCAGAATCATGTAGAGGATCATGGCCGTGATGAACCCTTCATAGGCCAGATAATAGCGCCCGTTGAGCCAGCGCCCGACGCCGAGAATATCCTGTAGCGTGATGGTCGAGGCGATGACCGAGCCGTGCAGCATGAAGATCACTTCGTTGGAATAGGCCGGCAGCGCGCGGCGGAAAGAACTGGGCAGCACGATACGGCGCATCATGGTCCAGTTGCTCATGCCGCTGGCCTTGGCGGCTTCGACCTCGCCGAAGGGCGTGGTCTCGATGGCGCCGCGCAGAAATTCCGTGGTATAGGCCGTCGTGTTCAGGGTAAAGGCGATCAGCGCACACCACCACGCCTTGCTCAGGATCGGGTCCCACAGGGCGCTTTCGCGGATGAAATCGAACTGCGCCAGACCGTAGTAGATCATATAGGTCTGCACCAGCAGCGGCGTGCCCCGGAAACAATAGGTAAAGATCCAGATCGGCGCATTGAACCAGGGATGTTTGTAGGCCCGCGCAATGGCCAGCGGGATACACAGGACCCCGCCCAGAACCAGCGACAGAAAGGTCAGCTCCAGGGTAATGGTGACGCCCCACAGGAACTTCTCGAAATGGTCGGCGACCAGCATGAAATCGAGCGGCGAATAGTTTTCACTGACCAGGACCAGCCAGTCGCCGATGGGGGTTTCCGCAGGGGTGTCATGTGTCGCCATGCTGTGCCCTGCCCCTTACGCCCGGCGCACACCGGCGCTATAGCGGCGATCGAGCCAGCGCAGGCCGGAGTCTGAAATAGCGGTCAGAATCAGATAAACGATCAGCACCGCGATCATGAAGGTGAACGGCTGACGCACAGAGCGTCCGGCGACATTCGCATTGTAGACCAGGTCCTGCAATCCGATCACCGAGACCAGCGCCGTGGACTTGATCAGCACCAGCCAGTTGTTGGTAAAGCTGGGCAGCGCATAGCGCACCATCTGTGGCCACAGGATGCGCGAAAACACCTGCCAGTTCGACATGCCATAGGCAATGGCGGCCTCGATCTGTCCCCGTGGCACCGCCAGCACGGCGCCCCGGAAGGTTTCGGTCATGTAGGCGCCGAAGATGAACCCGATGGTGCCGACTCCCGCCGTGAATGCGCTGATTTCAAGGTAGTCCCACTGTCCCGTCGCCTCGCCCAGATCATTGATCAGTTGCTGACCGCCATAGAACAGCACCAGCATCATCACCAGATCGGGCACGCCCCGGATCAGGGTGGTGTATCCGCCGGCGACTTTTTGCATGGCGCGGGACTTCGACAACTTGGCCCAGGCCCCGAGAAGCCCGAGCAGGACCGACAACATCAGTGACCCAAGCGCCAGCTCGATGGTCAGCAACGTCCCGGCAAGCAGCGACATGCGGTATTCGAAGATCACGTCCATGGATACATCCGAAGCATTCGCGAATTACGGAAAGAAAGGGCGGCACATGGCCGCCCCTCCCGGTTCCGGTTTACGAGGGCTTAAGAGCCGCTCCCGTAGATGTCAAAGGGGAAATACTTTGCATTGATTTTGGCATAGGTGCCGTCGGCGCGAATGGCCTCGATGGCGTTGTTGACCCCCGCGAGCAGCTCATCACTGCCTTTGCGCATGGAAATGCCGGCGCCTTCGCCCATGCATTCCACATCGTTCTGATCGCCGCCCATGAAGGCGAAGCCCTTGCCGGCGTCGGTTTCAAGAAAACCTTCCTGACCCTGGATGGAATCGGAAAGCTGGGCGTCAAGACGACCGGCCGCCAGATCCTGGAATACTTCTTCCTGGGTCGCGTACATGACCAGTTCGGCATCGGGGAAGAATTTTTCAACGTAGCACTGGTGGATGGTGCCGCGCTGGACGCCGACCCGCTTGCCAGTCAGCGAGGCATTGTTATCCATCAGGCTGGTGCTTTCCTTGGCGATCAACTTGGCGGGTGTATCATAATATTTGTTGGAGAAGTCGATCTTCTTCTTGCGTTCTTCGGTGATCGACATGGACGCGATGATCACGTCATATTTCTTGGCCAGCAGGGCGGGAATGATGCCATCCCAGTCCTGTTCTACCAGAACGCACTCGCGGTCCATTTTTTCACAGACCGCATAGGCGAAATCGATATCAAAGCCTTTCAGCGTGCCATCGGCTTCCTTCCATGAGAACGGAGGGTAAGCGCCTTCCACGCCAACACGCAATGGCTCACCGGCATTGGCGCTACCGACGCCGAATGCCAACACGGCCGCCGCAGCGGTCATCATCAGTTTCTTGAAATTCATGTCCTCGTTACTCCCTTGGTTTATGTGATCCCGGATCAGACAGACAATCCGGGAACCTTCTTAGTTGGTTCGATTTAATTCAACGAATTCGCCAGAAATTGCCGAAAACGCTCCGATGTCGGGTTCCCGAACATATCGCCCGGAGGTCCCTGCGCCTCGATGCGCCCTTCGTCCAGAAATATTACATCCGAAGAGACGTCCCGGGCAAATCCGATTTCGTGGGTCACCACGATCATGGTGCGGCCCTCGTCCGCCAGGTCGCGCATGACACGCAATACCTCGCCAACCAGCTCCGGATCGAGCGCCGAAGTAGGTTCGTCAAACAGCATGACTTCCGGATCCATCGCCAAAGCCCTGGCAATGGCCGCACGCTGCTGCTGACCACCGGAAGCATGCGCCGGATAATAGTCCCGCCGGTCCCACATCCCGACCTTGTGCAGGATGGCCTCGGCGTTCTCCATGGCTTCAGCCC
>JAJFIE010000042.1 GCA_021775275.1 Rhodospirillales bacterium
CCGTGGAAACAGACATATTTCTTGAATCCATGAGCAGTGTATCCACATCGGTCAACATCGTCACCACCGACGGCGATGGCGCCCTGCCGTTGATCTACGCCTGTCGGCCCTATGGCTCTCCGAGCCTACAAAACCACGTAAACTGATTAAGGGAGTTAAGCGTTCATGGCGCACAAACGCATCCGGAAATTCAACACCAGGGAAACCTACCCGGAACAGAGTCTCGATAACGACTTAAGCCAGGGTGTGGTCGCCCGTGGAGCCATGGTTTTCCTGCGCGGTCAGGTAGCCCAGGACCTGGATACGCGGGAAAGTCTGCACGTGGGCGACGCCGGCAAGCAGACCACGAAGGTCATGGAAAACATCAATCTGCTGCTGGAAGAAGCCGGAAGCTGTATGGATCATGTGTGCCGCATTGTCGTTTATCTGACCGATATCCGCTACCGTGACGCGGTCTATCAGGAAATGGGAAAATGGCTCAAGGGGGTGCACCCGTGCTCTACCGGACTGGTCGTGCCCGCCCTGGCGCGACCTGAGTGGATCGTTGAAATTGAAGTCACGGCGGTGATTCCGGATGAGGGGAGTTAAAACAACATGATGCAGACACAAGAGAGAACTGAGCTCGACGCGCTGGTTGACGCTTTGTCAGAAAACGCATCGAAACCCGCCGATGAAGCCCGCGCTATGCCCCCCGGTGTCTATCATTCAACGGGATTTCTCGCGTTAGAGGAGACCGAGATTTTCCGCAAGCAGTGGATCTGCGTGGGTCGGGCCGAATCCATTCCGGAAACAGGCGACTATATCGCCTGTGATATTCTCGATGTGCCGGTGGTCGTGGTGCGTGGCGCCGACGGCGTCATTCGCGGTTTTTCCAATGTCTGTCTGCACCGCATGGCGCGTCTGCTGGAAGGAAAAGGCAACGCCAAGCGTCTGGTGTGCCCCTATCACGCCTGGACCTACGGTCTCGATGGCGCACTGATCGGCGCGCCACACATGGAGCAAAGCACATGCTTCGATAAAAAGGATTACAAGCTGCCTGACGTCCGGGCCGAAGTCTGGCAGGGCTGGATCTATGTCTCGTTGAGCGCCAATGCCCCGGACATCGAAGATCACCTGCGTGAACTGGGGGCGACCGTCACCGATCGCTACCAGATGGAAAACTATGTGGAGACCTTCCGTGAAGAACACGTGTGGGACACCAACTGGAAAATTCTCGCCGAGAATTTCATGGAAAGTTACCATCTGTTCCGTCTGCACGCGGCGACGGTTGGTCCACATTCAAAGATTGATGAAATGGATTGCCCGCCGGGTGGGGCTGCCTTCAATTACCACTGGATCACCAAGGAAACGTCCCTGGGGCTGGGTAACGCCCACCCGGACAACAAACATCTGGAAGGCGACTGGCGCAAAACCACGGCGCTGATCACAGCCTACCCCGGCCACATGATTACCCTGACACCGGGTTATTTCTGGTATCTCTGCCTGCAACCCCGTGGTGTGGACAGGGTGCACATTGTCTATGGCGGTGGGTTCGCGCCGGAATACGTCAATGATCCCAAGGCAGACGAAATGATCGCCGACCTCAAGAAGCTGCTCGATGCGGTCAACGTGGAAGACCGCATTGGCGTGGAAAGTGTCTTCCGGGGCGCCAGGTCAGGTTTGGCCAGTAATGGGCATCTGTCTCATCTTGAGCGGCCGAATTTTGAATTTGGTCAGTATCTGGCGCGCAGTTTCCGCCCTGACGATGTGCAGATCGAACATGCAAAAAAAGAGAGACACGCCTGAAACGCGCCTCTCCTATCTGCAAAATGCCGTGTCGCGTTTACATGTCTTCAGGATCGATTCCCGGAACTTCCGTGAGGCCCGCCAGCTGCTTCCAGTTCACCGGATAGGCGGCATAGAAGATTGTGCATTCCTGATCGGCTTCATACTTCACATGAATGTCCTTGGGTGCGAACATCATGTCGCCGGGATTAAGTTCGTAGCCGACTTCATCAACCACAAGCCGGAACGTTCCCTCGAAGCAGTAGATCATCTCATCGCACGGCAGGTCGAAGGGGATTGAGACGTTGTTCAGGAAGTTGATGCCGCCCGCCATGCTCTCACTGTTCTTAACGGTGACGAACGGTTTGATGTAGGTTCCGTTCTCGCCAAGGTTTTCCTTACGGTGACGGATATCCGCCATGCGGAATACTTGGGGTTTTTTATCCATTAGTGACTCTCCAGTTATGTAAATGATTTCGGGAACGGAATTGCTGACGCCTTCAGACAGCTTTACTCAGGGTTTCATTCAGTTCGATCTTGTAGCCGTCAGGGTCTTCGATGAAGGCCAGCATGCGCGTGCCGTTCTTCATCGGACCTGCCGGTCGGATGATATTTACGCCCTCGGCCTTCAGGTAATCACAGGCGGCGACCACATCCGGGACCATGATGGCCAGATGCCCCCAGGCGTTACCCTTGTCATAGTCGTCCGCCTGATCCCAGTTGTAGGTGATCTCGATGCTGGGATACTCGTCTTCCGGCCCGAAACCGACGAAAACATTGGTGAAACCACCGTCGGGATATTCGGTGTTGCGCAATACCTGCATGCCCAGGATTCGCGAGTAAAAATCCAGGGATTTATCCAGATCCTTCACGCGGATCATGGTGTGGTCCAGCTTGAATCCCTTGTTGCCCTCGTTTGATCCACTCATGCCTGTTAGTTCTCCGGTCTGTTATTGGACAGCGTTAAAGACCAGTTCCTGGAAACGGCGGACACTGATTTCCCAACAGGGGGACAGCACACCGCCTTCGGCGGCGACCGCCGAGGCCCGGCCTTGTTGCAGGCGTTCACACATCTCGTGGTCTTCCTTGTGAACATCCCACCACAGTTTCTTCAGGGCCTGGCCTTCCTGTTCACAGGGCTCAACGCCATCGGTCTTGTAGATGGCCCGGTACTGGCGGGTCTTGCCCGACGCCACCGGTAAATTCACATGAACGCCCAGTTGATCGGGGAAATAGCGGCCCAGCACAAAGTTCGGGAACAGGGTCAGATAGCGTGAACTGACATTCAGTGAACCAGCCCGTCCTTCGACACCTTCCGCCCGGTCAATATCCACCGCACTTCCCAGACAGGTTCCGTCATTGACCACGTAGTGATCCGCCAGGGGCTGGTCCGTGGTGCTCGAATGCACGACAGGCACGTGGTAGGGCTCGATGAAGTTCTCCATGAGGAACTTCCAGTTGGTGTCGACCTCACCGAAATCAAGAACGCCCACAAGCTTCAGGTCCGACAGATCGACGCCATTCAGGCGGTTCGCCAGGGGCGCTACATGATCGCTCAGCGCACCGGCGTTTCCGTTCAGGTTGACGAACACCCAGTGTCCCCAGGTGCCGCACGGCACGGGGACAAGGCCGTGATCATCGAAGTTGAAGTTCTCGGGTGTCTGATTGTCGATGCCACCGAAGTGCGGCGCCGAGCGTAATTTTCCCAACAGGTCATAAGACCATGCGTGGTACGGACATTTCAGCAATTTGCCGACATTCTTTGGCGCGTCCACCAACTTCATACAGCGATGGCGACAGACGTTCTGAAAGGCGCCGATATCGCCATCCGCATTGCGGACAAGCAGGATCGGCCGACCGGCCACTTCCACCGGGGATACATCGCCGGTTTTCGGAAGATCATGGGCATAGGCAACGCACATCCAGGAATCGGGAAACAGTTTTTCCTGTTCCAGCTGGAAAAAATCCGCGTCAGTATAGGCCATCGCAGGCAGGCCATGGGTTAATGGCCCGGGATTTTCAAAAGCATCAAATTGACCCTGATCGGCAATTTCTTTCAAAGAAACGCTCATAGAAACGCCTTCCAATAAACGAGGTTTCAACCTCTACACCGAACTCTTGACCCTTGTTGCATCGCCAGTATATCTGATTCCGGCGACGCCCGTACGCCCAATCCGGAACCTATAAGCGAACCGCTGTACGCCACAATCGAATTTTTTACACACATGAAACAAAATTAATGAGTGTTAAAAATTAGACTGAATTAAATCTCCGACTATACTTGGTTCACCAATCGCCTGAACTGTGATCACAGTGAGTAACCCAAATATGCCGAACAAGCAATTCATAGAT
>JAJFIE010000411.1 GCA_021775275.1 Rhodospirillales bacterium
GCCTACAAGCACGACGGTTTCACCGCCGTGTATCTCTGTCGGGGTTCCTGTCGGACCCATCAGGACCACCGGATCACCTGGCTTGAAGTGGGCGCACAGGTCGGATGACCCTCCCATTTCCAGCGCAATAACGGATACCAGACCCTGCTCCCGGTCAACCCAAGCCCCGGTCATGGCAAGGCCCTCCATGGCGAGCGTGGTGCCGTCCACTCGATCTGCCAGGGCTTCAAAATTCTGCAACCGGTAGAACTGGCCGGGCTGGAAGGTGCGCGCCGCCCGGGGCGCGTGGACAATAACTTCGACAATTTCAGGCGTCAGGCGGATGACCTCGTGAACGCTAGCGCGCAGGCTGTGTTGCAGATGATCAAAAAGCTGTCGGGTCGATACCGGCGAGGGTTTGCGTCGCGCCAAGGTGCGGCTGATCACCGGATAGCCCTGCTTGGCGCTGGCCATGGCGCTGACCACGTTGCCCTTAAATGACGGGTGCAGATCGCCGAAGAAACTGACATCCACGCCTTCGGTATTGAGTGACGCGAGGACATGGGGCGTTTCAGGTTTGGTCGTTGCCTCGGGCGAGACGGCGTTGCCGTCTTCGTCAATTGCATGGAAATATTTACCGTCCAACCGATAGATACCGCCCCGTTCGCGTGCGAGCACCGTGTTCGGCTGCGTCCCGGCGGCAACCAGAACTGTGCGCGCAGGCAGGGCCATGGTTTCACCGGTTGAGGATAGCTTGCCGTCACTATCCACCGCCTGTTTATCCATCTGGACCGCCGCAGCAAACCCTGCGTCATCCACATCAATAGCGGAAGGAGACAACAATTCGGCGAACCGGATACCCTCTTCCATGGCCTTGGTGATTTCCTCGTGATTGAGAGTGTAACTTGGTGCGTCAATCATACGGCGGCGGTAAGCGACGGTGACTCCGCCCCAACCATCCAGCAGGGATTGAATATCAGGGTCGCGATCTTCCCCGGTGGCTGTAGCGCGCTCATCGCGGATAGCGCGACCGTGGGCCAGAAACTCGTCAGCCACCTCGGCCTCCGCCACAGTCCAGCGTGAACGCACAGATTCATCACCGTTTTCGCTTACCAGCGTTTCATAGCGCGAGAGGAATTTCTCTATCTGCACTCCGTAGTAGGCCAGTGATTCCGTCGCCGTATCGATAGCCGTCAAACCACCGCCGATCACAACGACGGGTAGGCGGACCTGTAGATTAGCGATAGAATCCGGCTTTGCAGCGCCCGTCAGTTGCAGCGCCATGAGGAAATCGGACGCCTGACGCACGCCGGGGGCGAGCCCGTTGGGAATTTTCAGGACCGTCGGCTTACCGGCGCCGGCACATAATGCAATATGATCAAAACCCATGGCGTAGGCGGAATCTTCCGCCAGCGCGCCGCCAAACCGGGTACCGCCGAACATGGCGAATTCGGAGCGTCGTTCGAGCAGCAACCGAATGATTTTCAGGTAGTTTTTATCCCAGCGAACCGTAATGCCGTATTCGGCGACACCACCGAATCCAGCCATAACCCGATCATCCAGATCTTCCATCAATTCATCGATATCATACACAGGTTGGAACGCGACGCGCATGCCAGTGGGTGTCACCCCGGAGTAGCGGGAATCGAGCGGTTCAATCTTTGCGCCATCAATGGCCGCGACCGTATGGCCGTCATTCATCAGGTGATGAGCCAGCGTAAACCCGGCGGGACCGAGGCCGACCACGAGAGCCTTGTAGCCACTGTCCGCCTTAGGAACAGGCCGGTGGATGTTAAGCGGGTTCCAGCGCGTCAGCAGACTATAGATTTCAAATCCCCATGGCAGACCGAGAACGTCCCGCAGGGTACGTGTTTCGCCCATCGGAATGTTGACCGGTTCCTGCTTCTGATAGATGCACGATTTCATACAGTCGTTACAGATACGGTGCCCGGTGCCAGCCACCATGGGATTATCTACCACGGCCATGGCCAGCGCGCCGACGAAGTTGCCGTCTGTCTTGGCCACGTGCATTTCGGAGATTTTTTCTTCCAATGGGCAGCCTGCCATGTCGACACCAAAGGCGGTCTGGCGGAACGCATTGCTTTTCTTGTCCCGCAGTCCCGTAGCGCAGGAATCCTTACCCTGATTATGACAGAAGATGCAGTAGTGCGCCTCGCTCAGGCATCCGGCGAGATCTGTCCCCTCATCTGTTAACTTGAAACCCGGCCGGTGGCGAAGGTGTTCCGGATCCATGACCTTCATGTCTACGCCATGGGTGGTAAAGTCCACGAGGTTGGGCACCAGATCATAGGGATCGATTCGTGCCGGTTCACGAAACAGCACACTCCCGGGATGTGAGTGCGCATCCATATGCACCCGCCACGCGGCATATTGCGCAGCAGTCTCCAACTCGGCAGTGTGATTTTCTTCGTCATCCATCCACTTAAGAACGGATTCGGCATAGGTGTTTTCGTTGAACGCGCCATCCAGCAGCGATGTGATGGCCGATGTCAGGGCTGTGCCGTCAAGGGCGGCGGCATCCAGCGGCTTGATTTTCTTCAGCGCGACCCGCTGAACGAACAGGCGGCGACAGGCAAATACGGGCGCCAGGGCATGATGCTCGGCAGCATGGGATTGAACCTCTGCGGTGATGCCGAACAACGCGCCGATGAAATCATCCACATGGGGGGCAATGGCGAGCAACAGGGCCGACTCATCGCCGGGCTCGAGATCATCCGGGTTCTCACGGCCAGCAGACATACGAGCGCCCAGATCTTTATCAACCGCCGCCAAATGGTCCTGAAATAAACGGTCGATCTTCTCTGCACCAACGCGGGAGTAGAGATCATCAAAGGCGAGGCCGTGCCCCAACCGAAGCGTCGTGTCCGCCGATTCTCCCGGCGCGGGGGTATCATTCGCCATCAACCGTCCAGTATTTCAGTAACTTAATGCTTATTTAACGAAATTTTTATGTTATACAATTTATTATACGTAAAATAATTGATAAATATGACGCCTGATATAGTCGCTCCTGTAGCCGGTATAAAGGAAAAAATGCCGGATGGCGAAATTTCCCCGCCGTACCCCAGAATACTTTTCTGCGCTCTTCGCGCTAACAGATGGTTGCGGTGGCAAAACTGATCCGTATGATACCGCCCTTATGACCAATTGGAGATACCCATGAGCGAGCATGTCTACGCTGGTGACAAGACGCCCCAGGAGGCTTGGAACATGGTTTCCAGCCAGTCTGGCACCATGTTGATCGATGTGCGCTCCAGCGCCGAGTGGGCTTTTGTTGGTGTGCCGGATCTGTCCGGTGCAGACAAAAAGACGATCCTTGTCGCATGGCAGGAATTTCCCGACATGGCCGTCAACCCGTCGTTTGTCGATCAGGTGCGGAATGCCGCACCCGATCCCTCCACACCGCTTCTGTTCCTTTGCCGGTCCGGGCAGCGTTCACAAGCAGCGGCGGCGGCTTTGACCACCGCCGGATATGAAACCTGCTTTAATGTGCTGGAAGGCTTCGAGGGCGACAAGGACGCAGCCGGGCATCGAGGCACGGTGGGAGGATGGAAATTCCACGGCCTGCCCTGGAAACAGCGCTAATGGTTCGATCCCTTAATGGTTTGATCCTAAGGCCTGCGCCAAATCTTCCTGTAAATCATTCACGTCTTCCAGGCCAACAGATAGCCGCACAAGTCCTGGCGTAATGCCGAGCGCGTCACGTTCTTCGTCGCTCAACCGCTGGTGAGTGGTCGTGGCAGGATGGGTCGTCAGGCTCTTAGCATCGCCAAGATTATTAGAGATATCCACCAGTTTCAGCGCGTTCAGAAAACGAAAGGCACTGTCTTTGCCGCCATCAACCTCAAACGAGACCATGGTGCCGCCTTCCTCCATCTGACGCATGGCCAGATCGTGTTGCGGGTGGCTATCCAACTCGGGGTAAATGGTGCGCGAAACACCGGGCTGCGCCGCCAGGAAGGTCGCGAGCTGCCGTGCATTGGAACAATGACGGCGAATACGGAGTTCCAGCGTCTCCAGGCCCTTTAACAGGGTCCACGCATTGAACGGACTGAGACACGGGCCAGTATGGCGCATGAATGGCTTGAGATGGTCTTCCAAATAGCTGGTATCATCAAACAGAATTGTGCCACCCAGCACCCGACCCTGACCATCAATATGCTTGGTCGCGGAGTACATCACAATGTCCGCGCCCAGCGCCATGGGCTTTTGCAAGATGGGGGATGCAAATACGTTGTCCACAATCACCCGTGCCCCCGCAGCGTGGGCCAGTTCCGACACGGCTGCGATATCGATGATGTCCAGGGTCGGGTTGGATGGTGTTTCCAGAAATACGGCCTTGGTGGGACGGGACAGCGCCGCTTCCCATTGCTCGATATCGGTTCCGTTCACCAGTTCGGTCTCGACACCGTATCTGGGCAGCAGGTCATTGATGATATAGAGGCACGATCCAAACAAGGCGCGTGACGCGACCACCCTGTCACCTGCCTGCAACTGGCACAGCAGGGATGCGAACACAGCCGACATCCCGCTGGCGGTGGCGACGCAATACTTGGCGTCCTCCATCAACGCCATGCGTTCTTCAAACATGGCAATAGTCGGATTGGCATAACGGGAATAGATAAAGCGATCTTTTTCGCCTTTGAAGGCCAGCTCCGCCTCTTGCGGCGACTCATAGACATAGCCGGATGTCAGGAACAATCCTTCACTGGTTTCCGCCGCCGCCGACCGGTTGGTCCCGCCGCGCACCAGCTTGGTTTGCGAACGCCATGTGTCCTGAACAGGTTTGTTAATCGCCATCTTCGGTTCCTCCCCGAGAAGTAACACGACCAGTGGCGGCGCTTTGGTCGGGGTAAATACAAAAGCCCCAGCACGCATAGGCCAGAGCTCTTCGAACCGAAGACCTTTTAGCGAGCTTTTTTAACGTGGCCGCAAGCCGGTCGACCAAATCACCACGTATGCGGACATATATGCAAAAGTTTATCCGTCGGTCAAGACCGCTGTAGATATCAACTGACAGCGGGTAATCATGTAACCTGACCACTCCCTCGATTTTAACCCCCAAAGGTTGTCGTTGTGACCCGATTGCGACCACCTTCCTTGGACTGGTACAGAAGCTTGTCGGCCTCCTGAATAATCTGAACAGACGTCATGTCATAGCCACCCGTGATCGTAAGGCATCCAAGGCTCATGGTTACGACATCGGCAGCTTCCGAATATTCATGGGGCACTTGCGTTGCTTCGACCGCTTCCAGCAACTCCCTAGCGACGTTTCCTGCCCCTTCGCCTCCCGTTTCCGGCAGAACACAGACGAATTCTTCCCCACCGTAGCGTGCAACCAGGTCAGCCGGGCGTTCCAGGCAGTTCGCCAATACTGTTGCCACTTTCTTAAGGCACTCATCGCCCGCGGCGTGGCCGTAATGGTCATTGAATGGTTTGAAAAAATCGATATCCATGAGAATGACGGAAAGGGGTCTCTTATTTCGGCCAGCGCGCTTCCACTCGATATCCAGAAAGTCATCGAAACGACGCCGGTTGGAAATCCCGGTTAAGCCATCGAACATGGCCATGTTTTCCAGGCGATCCCGTGACCGCTTGAAATCGAGGTGATTTTTTACCCGCACGCGAACGATGGCGGGACTGAGGGGCTTGGTGACATAGTCGATGGCGCCCAAGGTTAATCCTTTTTCCTCGTTCTCCATTTGGTTCAGGGCAGTAATAAAAATGACAGGGATGCTCTCTGTCAGGGAATCATCCTTCAACCGGCGGCACACCTCATAGCCA
>JAJFIE010000412.1 GCA_021775275.1 Rhodospirillales bacterium
ATCAGGTGCGCGTGCTGGCGGATTCCGGTCACGGCGAAGTTGTGCTGACCGGTGTGGACATCGCATCCTATGGCGGTGATCTGCCGGGTCGGCCATCGCTGGGTGATCTGATCCGGCGATTGTTAACCGCAGTACCCCAGCTAAAGCGGTTGCGCCTGAGTTCCATCGACCCCGCTGTCATGGATGATGCGTTGTTTCAGGCACTGGCTGAGGAAGAACGGCTGATGCCTCATCTGCATCTGAGTTTGCAGGCCATGGATGATATGGTGCTGAAGCGCATGGCGCGCCGTCACAGTGTGGCGGACGCCATGGCGTATGCGGACCGCGCACGCAAGGCGCGCCCGGATGTTGTGTTCGGTGCTGACCTGATCGCCGGGTTCCCCACCGAGACCGACGAAATGTTCCAAAACACTGTTCGGGAAGTCCGCAATCTGGGTGTCACGCACTATCACGTGTTTCCCTATTCGGAACGTCCTGACACCCCGGCGGCGCGCATGCCCGCTACGCCCAAACCCGTGCGTAAGCAGCGCGCCGAAATCCTCCGGCAATCCGGAGACGGAGCCCTCCGCACTTACCTCAACAGCCGTGTCGGTGGTCGCGCTGCTGTTTTGCTGGAACGCGACGGTTCGGGGTTCAGTGAACATTACGCACAGGTACAGACCGACAGCACGGCTCCTGCCGGGACAGTAATCGATACTCGTATTGATCGCGCCGGGGATGACCGGCTGTTTGCAAAACACGCTGCATAGTGGGCGGCCTGGAAGGACCGAAGAAAGATGGGGTGGTTTGATCGGCTGAAGGCCGGACTGGGGCGCACGTCCGAGAAGTTGAGCGGTGGCATCGCCGACCTGTTCAAGGGGCGCAGGCTCGACCGCGATACGCTGAACGAACTGGAAGACCTGCTGATCACTTCTGATATGGGGGTGTCTACCGCGTCCCGCCTGACCGAGGCGCTGGCGAAAAACCGGTTTGATCAGGAAGTCACCGCCGACGAGGTGCGCGAAATACTTTCGGGTGAAATCGCTTCCATTCTGGAGCCGGTGGCGATGCCGCTGGAAATTGATGCCGCGCACCATCCGTTTATTATACTGGTCTGCGGCGTCAACGGCTCGGGCAAAACCACCACCATTGGCAAGATGGCCAAACAATACCGCGATCAGGGACTCTCCGTGATGTTGGCGGCAGGCGATACCTTTCGCGCGGCGGCCATCGAGCAGTTGCAAATCTGGGGCGAGCGGGCGGACTGTCCGGTGATCGCCCAGGAACAGGGTAGTGACGCCGCCAGTCTGGCTTACAAGGCTATTGAGCGCGCGCGTGATGCCGGTGTGGACGTCCTGATGATCGACACGGCGGGACGCTTGCAGAACAAATCCAACCTGATGGAGGAGTTACAGAAAGTCCTGCGCGTCATCCGCAAACTGGATGATACGGCCCCGCATGCCGTTCTGCTGGTGCTCGACGCCACGGTGGGTCAGAACGCCCACTCGCAGGTGGAAATATTCCGCGACATGGTGAACGTCAGTGGTCTGGTGATGACCAAGCTCGATGGCACAGCCAAAGGCGGCGTGGTGGTGGGTCTGGCCGAGAAGTTCGGTCTTCCGGTCCACGCCATCGGCGTGGGCGAGGCAGCAGAAGACCTGCGCCCGTTCGACGCCCGGGAATTCGCCGACAGCCTCATGGGGTTAGGCTAACCAACGGTATGGCGCTCGAACCTCATCTCGTTGCTCTGGTTCTGATAGCAGCGTTGATGCATGCGTCCTGGAATGCATTGATTAAAGTCAGTGGCGACCGGTTTTTCACCATGGCGACGGTCATGGGCGCAGCATCGCTTATACTGCTCCCTGTTATCCCCTTCGTGTCTTTCCCGCCGCCATCGGCATGGCCTTTCCTGTTTCTGTCGGTCGTCCTGCACCTTGGTTACTACGGGATGCTGGTTTTCGCCTATCGCCATGGCGACCTGAGCGCCGTCTATCCCGTTGCACGGGGCAGCTCGCCCGTTCTCATCGCCATCGGGGCCTATCTGTTCGCAGGCCAATCGCTGGGACCGGTCGCAGCCTCGGGGCTGGCGCTGGCCAGTGGCGGCATGTGTCTGTTCGCTTTTGAGCGGGGTTTGCCCACACGACATTTGCTGAAACCACTGGGCCTTGCGTTATCGGTGGGCCTGTCGATTGCCGGTTACACGCTGGTGGACGGTCTCGGTCTGCGCCAAACGCCCTTGGCCATCGATTATATCGTGTGGCTGTCCTTCCTTGACGGCATTCCCCTTATGGCCTGGGCCTTCGTATTCCGCGCCCCGGTCTATGTGGTTTATTTGCAAAAAGAGGGAAAGAAAGCTGCTGTCGGTGGTGCGCTGTCTCTTCTGGCCTACGGCATGGTTTTATATGTGTTGAGCACCGGCAGCATGGCGCATGTCTCGGCACTGCGCGAGACCTCGGTTCTGTTTGCCGTGGTCATCGGCGCCCTGACATTGAAAGAGAAATTCGGACTTGTCCGATGGTTCGCTGCTATCGCTATCGTATGTGGCGTGGTGGTCATGCAGTTTACCGGGTGACGTAACCCATGGGCCTTGATCTTTATCTCATTATTCTGCTGCTGATTGCGGCTTTTTCGCATGCGTCGTGGAATGCCGTGCTTAAATCCAGTGGGGATCGTCTGTTCACCATGACCACGGTCGTGGGAATTGGCACTCTCCTTTATGGGCCGACCCTGTTGTTTGTCGATTTCCCGACCCTTGCGGTCTGGCCTTACCTGATCGTCTCGTTCCTGCTGCATCTGGGGTATTTTTTCTTTCTCACCTACGCCTATCGTCAGGGTGATTTGAGCGCGGTCTATCCGGTGGCGCGGGGATGTTCGCCCCTGATGGTTGCCGGTGGGGCGGCGTTGTTTGCCGGTCAGGCCCTGGGACCGATCGCGACGGCGGGCGTCGTCACGGCCAGTACTGGTATCTGTCTGTTCGCGTTTGAAAAGGGAATGCCCACCCGGCATTTGATGAAACCGCTGGCCATGGCCTTTGTGGTCAGTTGTTTCATCGCATCGTACACTGTGGTCGATGGATTGGGATTGTTACGGTCCGAAACCCCCTATGGCTATATCGCCTGGTTGAATTTTCTCGACGGTATTCCGCTGCTTGTCTGGGCATTCGCAGCAAAAGGCGACGACTATGTTCGTTTTCTAAAGGCAGACGGTCGCAAGGCCTTCATGGGGGGTGTCCTCGCCATGGTTGCCTACAGCCTTGTCCTCTACGCTCTCAGCGTTGGTGGCATGGCGCATGTGTCGGCACTCAGGGAAACGTCCGTGCTGTTCGCCGTTATTCTGGGTGCGGTGACCCTGGGTGAAAAATTCGGCGCCATCCGCTGGGTCGCCGCCATCGCTATTGTTGGCGGCGTGACGGCCATGCACCTGTCATAAAATTTCAGAGTTCCGGAGTGCGGGTGTGCCAGTCAGTGTCGCGCTGATAGGCGTGCGCCATGCGCAGGATGGCGGCTTCATCGAAGGGCCTGCCGACAAGCTGGAAGGAAACCGGTAAACCGTTATCCGTAAAGCCGCAGGGAATGCTGGCGGCGGGCAAGCCCAGATAGTTGAAACACCGGGTGCAATGGCCCGTGGCGGCGATAAACTCGGGAAAGCCATCTTTGTTCGTGCCGAAGTCGGTTTCTTCGATGGTGGGCACCGGCATGGGCATTAACGGAACATGCAGCAGGTCGGCCTTGGTAAACACAGCATCGGCGAAGTCCTTCAGGACCACGCTGCGCAGGCTGAGCGCCTCGAGATATCGGTCGGCGGGGCACATGGCCCCGGTGAGGAAACGCACCAGCGTCGTTGGGCCATAGTCTTCGGGTCGCTCACGCAGCCAGCGGCTGTGAAATGCCGCACCCTCTGTCGCACCGATCAGATTGTTGAGCAGGTTCGCCGCCGACAGGCTGTCCGGGATGGCCACCTCGACAACATCCGCGCCCGCATCCCGCAGTACAGCGAGGCTGTTTTCCACATGGGTGCGAACCTCGTCGGTGACGGGATCGTAGAAGTGATTGGCCGGGACGGCGATGCGCAGGCCGGTCACGGATTTTTCCAGTCCCCCCGCATAGTCCGGCACACCGCGTTGGTTGGACAACGGGTCCCGCTCGTCATGTCCGGCAATGGCCCCCAGCAAAAGCGCACAGTCTTCAGCCGTGCGCGCCAGGGGTCCGACACAATCCAGCGATTGCGCCAATGGCATGGCGCCGTAGCGGCTGACCCGGCCATAGGTCGGCTTGATGCCAGTGATACCGCAACAGGCGGCAGGGAGCCGGATCGAGCCGCCGGTATCGGAACCCAGCGATCCGTATACCAGCCGCGCCGCCACCGCCGCACCGGAACCGCTGGAAGAGCCGCCGGTGATGTGGTCCGTGTTCCAGGGGTTTCGCACATGGCCGGTAATTTCATTGTGGCCGGTAATACCGAGGGCGAACTCGACCATGTTGAGCCGCGCCAGATCAATGGCGCCCGCTGCATCCAGTCGTTCGATGGCTGTGGATGTTATGTCAGCGATATTTCCCTTGCGGATTTTCGATCCGTTTTCACAGGTCCATCCGGCGCGGTAATACATGTCTTTATGGGCCAGTGGCACACCGTGGAGAGGAGGCAATTCGTCGCCGCGCGTTCGGGCGTCATCGGCAACGTGCGCAGCCCTGATAGCCTCATCAGCGTATGTGGCCGCCGTGCAGTTGAGGGCGGGGCTGTGTTGTTCCAACCGGTCAAGGGCATGGGTCGTCAACTCGGCGGAAGAAACTTCGCCGGTCCGGACCGCGCGCGCAGCCCCGGCCAGTGTCAGGTCATGAAGTAAACTAGCAGCCATCGTCAGGCGTCAGATCATTGAGAAGTTTGCCAAAGGCGGAGGGTTCGGTCTCAAACGGCATATGGAGGTCACGCGCTGTGTTGCGCGCCAGATCGCCCGATTTAATGACGCTCTCCGCTGATTCGTCGAGACCCATGGGTTTCGACGAAAGAGCCTGCACCTCTTGTGCCCAGGTCGTTACTGCTTCCACACGTTTGTCGGCCACCGGGTTCCTCCTTATATACTGTGCCAGTACTATCACAGGAGACCGCATGATGAGCAATATGGATGCCCATTCCCTTGCCCAGGCCCGGGCTATCCATGATTTCTGGTTCGGATCACCAAATTCGGAAATCTATGGTGAAGACAGGGACGACTGGTTCAAGGTCAGTGACGCCTTCGACGATGCCTGTCGGGAGACCATGTCGGCGCACTATGAGTCCGCTGCATCAGTGGCACTGGATCACTGGGCAGGAGGGGAAGCCATCCCGGGTGTCGCGCTGTGTCTGGTGCTTGACCAGTATCCCAGAAATGCCTTTCGTGGCACGGCAACTGCGTTTGCAACGGATGCCAAGGCGATGGAGACATCACGCCGCCTCATCGACAGTGGATCAGATAGTGAGATGATTAAAGTCCAACGCGCGTTCGTGTACATGCCGTTCATGCACAGTGAAGATCTGTCGGATCAGGAATACGGCGTCACATTATTTGCAGCGCTCGGTGACGAAAACAATCTGGATTTTGCCATTCGTCACCGCGATATCATCGAACAGTTCGGTCGCTTCCCACACCGCAATGAAGTGCTGGGCCGGGTTAGCACGGCGGAAGAAATCGATTTTCTCACGCAGCCGAACTCGTCTTTCTGATTTGCCCGTTCAGCATATCGGGCGAACACATAACCGTATCCATGAACGGCTGTATGGTCCCGCCATCGGCCAGATTTCCCGCCATATTCCACACGGTGTCAGCGGCGGTATCACCGAGCATGGGTCCTGCCAGATCACGGAACTTCATCCGGAAGACATCGTCGGACAAGGGCGTTTCCGGATCACCATCGGCCTGTGTCGTCGGTGATTCCAGACGGCGTCCGTCGTTCAGCTCGATCACGGCGCGGGCGACCCGTTCGGCGGGGAAACGCCGGTTGTATTCGTCGTCCTCGACCATCTCGATACGGTCCGCCAGATGCAGAATGTCGGGATCATACAATCCAGTGGTGATTTCCGCCGCCCCGCATTTGCCTTTTGTCAGAATGGCGGCAACGGGAAATGGCAGGCTGTACTGGGCCTGTTCCGTTGTTGTCGGTCGCGGGTGGTCGAGGCGACAGCCTTGATGAAAGGTGACAATCTCGATCCGTTCAATCATGCCGGGCGTGAAATCGTGGGCGGCCTGTAACGACTGGGCGGCGGCAATGGCGGCCTGCGCCCAGCGGCACACGGGGTAGGGTTTGAAATATTGCTCAGTGATTAGCCAGCGTTGGCCCAGGTCCTGCCACTCATCGGCGCAATCGGGCGATTCGACAATCAATGCCGGTGCGCCGGTAAAGCCGGATTGCGCCATATAGGCCGACGAGATACCCGTCATGGCGCCCCAGCCGGAGCTGTCCTTGACCATGGTCGGATGATCGATGCAGCGCATCATCTGGCTGCGTGGTGAATGATACTCGGCGATGCCCATGGCTTCACGGGCGGTTGCCGCGTCAAGACCCAGCATCCGGCTGGCCACGGCGGCGCTTCCCACCGCGCCCCATGATCCCGATGCATGGTAGTCTGGCACGGTGGCATGCTGGGCGACGCCCAGGCGACTGCCCAACTCATAGGCGATGGCGAGGTGCGTGAGGAGGTCGCGTCCATTCATGGAGGTGCCCCCTGCATCCGCTACGGCGAGAATGGCCGGTAACGCCCAGGCCCCGATATGCCCCTTGGTAGGGCGGTATCCGTCATGGCCATCGAGGCTATCGATGGCCATGGCCCCGGCCAGGGCAGCCCCGCTGGGGCTAACCGACCGTCCATCGAACAACAGACGCGCCGACGGGCTGTCCGGGCCAGCACCATAATGCATGACCGCGTGGTCGCAAATAATGCGGGACGCGTCTGTTTGCAGCGCCCCTGCGGCAACGCCCAGTAAATCCCGGAGACAGGTAACCGACATTTTCTGCGCCTCAACGGGCAGGTCGTTCCATCGGGTGTCATAAAGAAAATCGAGAACGCGTTTCGTACCCTGTTCCATATCCATGGCCTTCCTCCGGTTCGGATAAAAAAGCCTATCAGGACAGGACGCGTGCGCCAATAGTCACGGCAGTGAATTGAATTCACGTTGAGCGGAATGGTTTTGGTGGTGGAGAGGTGTTTCTAGACGACGATATTCAGATAATATCCACGCGGCACGTCCGTTCGTGGCGGCTCACTGGTGGTCAAGGCACGGTCGAGCCGCTTGACGGCAATCTGTTGTTCAGGTGTGTCGTTGCCACGGTTCACATTGGCGCGCAGTTGCACTTCATGGGTTGCGCCATAGTTGGAAGGTCGGCGAACGGCGTTCAGTGTCGGGGGGCTGGAAATGCTTGTCGCTTCAGTCATGAGCGACACCGTAGGCAGTAATGGTTAATCGAACGTAAAAGTTATTGTGGATAGAGTTAAAAACCGGGCCCGCTGTAACCCACATCCGGTACGGCCCCGGCACGGTGCTGATCCAGCGCCCATTTCACACTGGTAAAGGCCAAATCATCCCAGGGGATATCGTCCCAGTGAAAAAGCCTGACTTCTGCGGTTTCGTCGCCCACGGAGTACTCCGGCTTGGCCAGCTTCGCCAAGTGTATGACATAGAGTTGACTGATATGGGGCAGTTCGAAAATGCCGATCAGACCTTCGATGATAATATCGGCGTTGGCTTCTTCGCGGGCTTCGCGAATAGCGCCTTCGGCGGTGCTTTCATTCAACTCCAGATAACCTGCGGGAAATGTCCAGAAACCCTTGCGCGGCTCTATGGCGCGACGACACAGCAAAAACCGGTCTTCGTACAGGCACACCGCGCCCGCCACAATTTTAGGGTTCTGATAGGCGACATAGCCGCAATCGGTACATACCAGCCGTTTACGGTTGTCGCCGTCCGGGACCATTTCTACGCTGGGACCTGGCATGCTGTCGGATTGATCGGACATGAGAGGAATGTGGTAAGTTCTTGATAGGGAAACAAGTCAACCGGACAAGATTACGGAGCCGCAGCGGCGTCAGATACTAATGTCAACAATGATGCCGCGCGCAGGGTCAGATGGCCCTTTGCCTTCAAAGTTTACTGCCGCTTTTTCCTGCGGAACGGTCAGTGCCGCGAGGTTGCGCTCATGTTGCAACGACTGACGTATGGCCTGCGCCGCAAACTCAATGGCGACCGGTGCTGTTGGTCCTTCAACCATCAAACTCTCCTGATGAGCCTGACAGCATAACACAATATTCCCGAAAATGGAAATTCACGGATTGGTGTGCACGGGTTTCGGACGGAAATTACTAGTCATGTGAGGGCGTTAGTGGCACATCTGTGGCGAGACTCTATCCGTTTCATGAGGAATGGCGTAGTATGTCGAAGACAGTGACAATACGATCTGGGCGATCTGGATGATATGAACCATGACCCGACCAGCGATGGCGCCTACCTGGACCTGCGTGCGCAACAGCACGCGGACAAATCCTTTATGGGTGGAACCCGTCTGTCAACCCGGACCGCCCTGTTTTTCTTTGTTGGCGTCCTGGCCATGGTGGCGTTCGCCACCATGTATTTCCATGCAGATCAGCGTCTGTCCCAGGCCCTCGGTTCGTGGAAAGATGCCCAACGCGTAGCCGGTGCGGTGTCTGAGCTCAGCCGCGCCATTGACGATGTCAGGGTGTTCGACGCGCGGGTGCGCGATACCGGCGATCCTGTGGCGTCACAGGGCCATCGCCGTGCCGTTGACCGGGTCGCCGTGGCGCTGGATATCCTGCAACGCATTCCCCAGTCGGATTCCATCCGCGATCCTATCATCACCACCCGTGACGCTTTCGCCAATTACAGCGTTGAGTTTGCGACCATTGCCGATACCCGCGCCAAACTGGGCGTGACCGAGAATTCAGGCCTGAAGGGTCAGCGGCGCGATATCGCCACCACCATCCGGGAGCTGATGAATGCTAATGGTCTGGGCGCATTATTGGGTGATTTTG
>JAJFIE010000413.1 GCA_021775275.1 Rhodospirillales bacterium
GTTGGGTATAGACAAAGAGAAATTAGAAGACCTCAGGGTTTTTGAAGGAAATGCGCAAGGGTTCAGGGTGATCACCCGCCTTGAATACAATTTGAATGATGGAGGCATGAGACTGTCATATCCAACATTAGGGGCATTTCAGAAATATCCTTGGTCATCATCATCGATTCCAGATGAAAAAGAGGGTAAGTTTGGCTGTTTCCAATCGGAGTTGAAACAGCTCCGAGAGGTGGCCGAAACTCTTGGGCTCATAGAAGATCCAACAGTTAAGAATAGATGGTGTAGACATCCACTGGCTTATCTTGTTGAAGCCGCAGACGATCTTTGTTATCGGCTAATTGATATTGAGGACGCAATTGAACTAAGAATTGTACGGTTATCTGATCTTGAAGAAATCTTGATGCCAATATGTAGCAATGAATTGCCAAGTTATTATAGAGAAATCCCAAACACATCTCCGCGTCGGAAAATTCCCATACTACGAGGAAAGGCGATGGAGCCAATGATTGAAAATATCGTCAAAATATTTATGGAAAAGCAAACTGAGATTCTAGAAGGAAAATTTGAGGGCGAACTCATTAAGGAATGCGATCAAAATATCAAGACGGCTATTCAAAAAACAAAAAAACTAGCGGAGGAACAAGTATTTATAGAAACAAGAAAAGTGCAGGCAGAAATTGGTGTTTATTCAACTATGGATATTTTATTGACAACATTTTTTGAGGCTGCAATTGAATTTTTACACAAAACCCCAAAGCATGAAAAATTATCCTTCAAGACCCAAAGAATCGTGGACTTTATGAAGGATTATGGCGCTAAACCTACGTTAGATAAATATGAAGTCTACATGGGTATCAATGATTACGTAACTGGGATGACCGATAATTATGCTTCATTCATTTCAGCACAAATTCTAGGTTTGAGACAATAACATACGAAGTAAGCCAAATCTTATTTGTAGTAAATTTCTGGGGGGCCATACATAATTACCCCACTCGAATACCCTGTACCCCCCCTCAAATCACCTTCGTCATGTGAACACGCAGATAGTCGTCGTCACCGTGGTCCGGAAGCTCTCGCCGGGTTTCCTCGAACCCGTGGCGGGCATAGAGCCGCAGGAGGTCGGGCATGATTTCGGCGGTTTGCAGGGACAGGGCTTTTGCGCCGTCGCGGCGCGCCGTTTGTTCGATTTGCCCGAGAAGCCAGCCTCCGATCCCGTCGCCCTGCCGGGCCGGTGCGACCCCGAGTTGGTCGATAACGAGTTCATCGCCCCGGCGGGTCGTGGTCACGAGGCCGACAATCTCGCTTCCATGGAGGGCGACATGGGCGTTGCCGCTCTCGATGGCGGCGTCGAGCCAGGGGTAGGGGCCGGATTCCGGTCCGCGGCCCAGTTTCATGACGTAGGGGGTGAACGCGGCCAGCATCAGCCGGTTAATGGCGCCGCGCTGGGACGGTAACGCCTGTGCAAACACGAGTTCCATGGTCAGAACGCCGCCTGCCACGTCAGGGTCAGCGAGCCAAACCGGCTGATGCGATCCTGGCCATCGAATTCACGGGTCCGGAACGCATTGGCGTAGGAGATATTCACCGGTCCCAGCAGCAGTGATGCGCCCAGCGAGGCATCCGCCACCCAGCGCCGCCTGTTCACGGAATGGCTGTCCTCGAAGGTGTTGCCGTCGAGAAAGATGTTGTGCGCCACGTAGCGGCCTTCCGCCGTGGCGAACAGGTAGAAGCTGTAATTCCTGCCCGATTGTGCGTCCCATTCATGGAATGGCGCGCCGCCCTGTATCAGGCTGGGCGGGCCGAAGTTTTCCGGCAGATTCCAGCCCCAGCGTACCGCGCCGCCGGTGCGGGCTTCGGTCACCACGTTGCCGAGGCTGAGACCCACACCGGGGATGGCGTCAACCGCCGTTCCGGCCCACGCGGGGCCGAGGTCGAGCGGCGCCGCCAGCCGCCATTTCCGCTCGTAGAGCAGCATGATGCCCGGTTCGTTATTGATCTGATTGTCCCAGCCGTCGAAGGTGTCGATCAGGCGGATCTCGTGAATCAGGTCCTGCGCCTGCTCGCCCAGCGCCAACGGACCAACCACGCCGATCTGGAGTTCCACGGATTCCAGATCCTTTATACCGGCCCGGGAACCATCCAGCTTGCCGTGATCGGTGATGGTGTGCAGGGCTGCTGCGCCATACAGCCAGGCTGCATAGGGCCGGTCATCCAGGATCACGTCGGTGCGGGTCCGGTTTTCCGGGGTGTAGATGTCCTGGCCCAGGCTGGCGCCGAAGCGGACCTGTTTGTCGCCCCGGTTCATGTCATCTTCATCGAGGGCGACGGCCTCCAGCGCGTCACGGGCGAGCGCCAGCCATTCCACCGTATCGCCATGGGGCGACAGCCATGAGACCCTGAGCCCGTTGGTGTAATGCCGGTCGGCGCCCGCAAACAGGTCGTTTTCCAACTGAAAGGACCAGGTGCCGAAGTCATTCCGGTGGACCGCGCCATCATCGGCGGATACCGGGGCAGGCGCGAGAGCAGCGAGCAGAAGCCCGATACCGAAAGCAAGAATTGTGCGCCGACTCATCATCCGGGCATGCTAACGGCCCGCTTCCGTCCCCACAAGAAACCCTGTGGGCGGGAAGACGGGCCGGGAGCGACAATATCTTAGCGTGAATCAGGCGGCGGCAACATCACTGTCCGTCAGATGGGACAGGATGCGCTGCGGCGCGGACTCGCCGTAAGGATCGTCACCACAGTTGTCCTCGAAGCCGGGCTCCTCGAACCAGCCGGTGACCACGCTGTCATCGACGATGGCCGCATAGCGCCATGAGCGCATGCCGAAGCCGAGATTGTCCTTACAGACCAACATGCCCATCTTGCGGGTGAATTCGCCGGAGCCGTCGGGGATCAGCTTGATGTTTTCCAGATTCTGGCTCTTGCCCCACTGGTTCATGACGAAAGCATCGTTGACGGAGATGCAGTAGATTTCGTCGACACCCTGGGCCTGGAATTCAGGATACAGTTTCTCGAAGTCCGGCAACTGGTAGGTCGAGCAGGTCGGCGTAAACGCGCCCGGCAGCGAGAAAACAACCACGCGTTTTCCTGCGAAGTAATCATTGCTGGTCTTGTCTTCCCAGCGGAACGGGTTTGGACCGTCGATGCTGTCGTCGCGAACGCGGGTCTTGAAGGTAACCTGGGGGATATGTCGTCCGATCATTGTTGCGTCTCCATAAATAAATAATGGTGTAGTGAGGTTGTTGTTTAGATTAATTCTAATTTAATGATTTGAGAGGCGTCGTCAACCATTATTTAGAATTATTCTAAAATAAGGAGAATGAGATGGTTTCAGGAGAGGGTTTCGGGTGATCTGGCGGTGGATTTTACTACCGGCCGGACCGTTGGCGGGCTTTCTGGCGTTCGCGCCACACAATCAACAGCCCACCGGCGACGATCAGCAACGCGCCGGGGAACAGTGTGCCGAAGGGGGTTTCGCCGAAGAAGTACCAGCCGAGGGCGAAGGAAAACGGAATGCCGAAATATTCGAACGGCGCCAGATTGCTGGGCTGGGTCAGGCGGTAGGCTGTGATCATCAACAGCACGGCAAAGCCGCCCGCCGCCCCCATGGCGATCAACCACATCCAGTCGTGCGCCGAGGCAATGGCTACATACCCCGTGGTCGAATACAGCATGGCGACGGAGGCCACCAGCGAGCTGGAGGTGGAGTACAGATTGATG
>JAJFIE010000414.1 GCA_021775275.1 Rhodospirillales bacterium
TGGCCCGCGCCGTACGGTCCAAGTTACTGGCGCTCCGCGAAGAGGATTACTGTACGGCGGCGTCGCTCATGGGCGCCAAGCCCAAACGGATTATCGGGCGCCACCTGTTACCCAATTTCATGAGCCATCTCATCGCATCGGCGACATTGTCGATCCCTTCCATGATTCTTGGTGAAACGGCGCTCAGTTTTCTTGGCCTCGGATTGCGTCCACCCATAACCAGTTGGGGTGTGTTGTTGGTCGAGGCACAGAACATCAACGCCGTGGCCCTCTATCCCTGGCTGATGCTACCCATGGCGCCTGTCATTGTTGTGGTGCTCGCCTTCAATTTCCTCGGAGATGGATTGCGTGACGCCGCAGATCCCTATGCCTGATACAAGGTTCAGGGAATAGAAGAAAAGCTCAACGATTGGGAATATTTCAATAATTCCGGCAAGCCACATAGCGCTTTCGCCGAAAAAATGTCTTATGAAGAAATCCGGGGAAAGTTATAATAAAAGGATTAGATGTCCAAGGGTGCTGTCCGATCTATACAACTTGATGTGATGGGAGCAAACGCAATGAAACCGAGAATAACTTGGATCATCATAGCTGATCATGCAAAGGCGCGGCTCTTTCAGAATTTTGGCATTGGTAATGGTATTGAGGAAATAGACGGCCCGGCATCAATCGCGTCCCCGTTACCCGCCAGGGAACTTGCCAGTGACCGACCGGGGCGGGTATTTGACTCAAAAGGCAGAGGGCGGCATGCCATGGGATATCGCACACCACCCGACCGGATTGAGAAACAAAAGTTTGCGCGGTCCGTCGCCCGTTGGCTGAATGAGCGAGGCCGACTCAGTCAGTTTGACCGCTTGGCTATTGTCGCGCCGGCAAAGATGTTGGGCGATCTGCGAAAGGAAATCTCAGGGGATATCCAGTCCAAGGTTTTTCAAGTATTGGACAAGGATTTGGTTAATGATCCAGCTATCAAAATTGCGCAGCATTTGAAATCTCACGATATGGCTCTCTGAGAGGACGCAGCAACCGCTGGTGAACCAGGCAAGCAGATAGGTCCCCTGAATATTTGCGCCGTTAGGTCTGAAAGCTGTGCCTTGAGAGACTTTTGCATTCATCGTGGAAAATGTTGTTCGATCCGATCAAAGGCCGCGTCTATGACATCCTCTTCAACGCAAAACGCCATGCGCACATGGTGTTCTCCGGTCGGGCCGAATGCGCTTCCGGGGGTGACCGTTACTTTTGCTTCATTGAGAAGACGCAGGGAAAATTCCACCGAGTCCTCATGCCGGGGGATAATTTTTGGAAACACGTAATAGGCCCCTTCCGGTTTCATGTAGTCAAATACATGCGGGACCGCGTCCAGACGTTCACAGATCAACGTACGGCGTTTTGCCAGAATAGCCTCGAATTCCTTCAGATGACGCCTGTCGCCACTCAGTGCGGCCAGTCCGGCGACCTGGGAAATTCGCGGCGTACAAATGATTGTCGCATCGTGAACTTTTAAAACATGCTGCTTCAATCGTTCCGGCAGGATCATATAACCCAGACGCCAGCCGCTCATGGCATAGGTTTTGGAGAACGTGAAAAGATAGGCTATATGGTCGCGCAGTTCTGCCACGCAAGATAGATTAAAATAGCGCTCGGCGTTCTCATAGGTGTAATGGCAATACGGATCATCCAGAATGATCAACAGGCCCCTTGCACGCGCGATTTCACCAATCCGCCTCAATTCATCCTCGGTAAATATGCGCCCCGTGGGGTTAGACGGCGTTACCAGAACGATTGCCTTCGTCCGTTCCGTTATCAAATCCGGCAGCGCACCAACATCGAGAGCCCACCCTGCGGATTCATGCATCGCCCAATGAATGGCAATGCCCCCACACAGACGAATTTGCTGAAAATGCGACGCGAATCCGGGATCGGTGACGATGATTTCATCGCCCGCATCAAGTATGGCATGGAATAAACTGTTAAGGCCCTGCATGTTACCGCAGGTCACCATCACGTTATGATCCGGGTTCACCTTGACGCCGGTCGTCTGTACATGGTGCCGTGCTACGGCATTCCGCAATTCGGGCAACCCATCGGGCAACGCATATTTTCCGATGTCGACGTCGCTCTCCAACTGTTCTTCCGTGGCTTGGCGGATATAGGTCGGTGTCCTGAACGACGGCAGCCCCCACGCAAGAGACGCCGCATCGTCGATCTTGGCGCTCCGCATCGCCATATCTTTGATGGCGGATATCGATATCGTGCTTACGTTTTCAGAAATCCAGCGGTCTTTGTTCTCCATCCTGGGGCTCGTTCAACTGTGGAACCACTGACCAGCATCGCATCAAAGACCGGGTTTCCGCATTGATCTCGCTCAAGCTGTGCCTAACACTGTGAATGAACGGATGACACCATCGTCAGACCATCGGAACGATCCTTGGGATTTTGTCGCTTGGTCGTGTTGCCGGGTGCGCATACATACCCCGAACCAAACCCATCATGCGCATAACCGGTCCGTGCGCTCACACCTCCGCACCTTTCGATATTGTCACTTGCTGTCACATGCCCGTGATGCCCCCTTACGCAAATACATGGGCAGGGCCATCATCATGGACGCAGAGTTTTCTGACAACGATTGCGCAATATATTGCGCAGGAGGATGCGAATGCGGCCCCCAGATATCTATCAGATTATCCACTGGCTGACAGGGGCAATGCCGGTCCTGGCCTTGGGTCTAGTGATCGGGGTTGCTGTGCCCCCGTCTCATGCAGCTGAGGTTGGCACTGTGCCGGATTTCCGTCATGTAAGCGTGGAAAATCCGGCATCTTTATCCAATGAGGAAGCCGAAAGAATCTACCACCAGATTGCAAAGGATCTTGGAACCGCATTTGAATCCTCGAACCTTGCGGAAATTCGCGGGCACCAGAAATGGCGCCGGTACAACACAGCGCCCTATCTGTCATCCACCCACGGTAACCGTTTCATCAACAACTATGCCAATGATGCAACGATTG
>JAJFIE010000415.1 GCA_021775275.1 Rhodospirillales bacterium
GAGGATGCCCGCGCCGCTTCTGGCCGTAGCCCGACCGCGCTGAGATACTTTTTTGAAACCCGTTTTGAGCCCTTTCTGGTTTCAAATGGCGGTGACAGCGACGGGCTGTTCACGGGATACTATGAAGCCGAATTACGCGGCTCATGGCAGCCCGACAGCCGGTATTCCGTGCCGATATATGCCCGCCCCAATGACCTGATCTCCGTTGACCTGGGGAAATTTCGTGCCGAATGGGCAGGTAAAAGTATTGCCGGGCGCATTGTCGGCGACAGATTTGATCCCTATCCCAGCCGTGCCGATATTAACGGTGGTGCGCTTGCCGGTCGCCAGCTGGAGATTCTCTGGGTCGATAGCCACACCGATGCCTTTTTCCTGCAAATTCAAGGTTCCGGTCGTGTGTTGATGAATAACGGCGGTTATGTCCGGCTGGGATATGCAGGGCGCAATGGCCAGCGCTACGTAGCGGTCGGGCGCGAGCTCATGGCGGCGGGCATCATCTCGCAGGAGGACGTATCCATGCAAACCATACGCGCGTGGATGGAGGCAAATCCGGTTGGCGCTATGGCGTTGATGAACAAAAATCCGTCTTACATTTTTTTCCGGATTATGGAGGAAGCCAATGCGGTTGGCGCACAGGGCGTTCAGTTGACGCCCGGTCGCAGCCTTGCCGTGGATAACGCCTTTATCCCCTATGGCGCGATCCTGTTGCTCGATACCACAGATCCGCGTGATCCGAACCGGGATACGCCGCTGCGCCGTCTGGTGGTGGCGCAAGACACCGGTAGCGCCATCAAGGGCCCGGTGCGGGGCGATCTGTTCTGGGGCTTTGGCAAGGAAGCCGCTGCGGCGGCCGGCGTGATGAAGGAGCGGGGCGCATATTATGTGCTGTTGCCGCGCCGCGCCGCTCCCGTCGCGGTGCAGTAACAGGGCCATGGATCACGCCCCACCTGTACCGGACACACCCCATGTCGCGTTATTCGTGACCTGCCTCGTGGACCTGATGAGACCGAGCACCGGGTTTGCTGCCGTCAAGCTGTTGGAAGACGCCGGGTGCCGGGTATCGGTGCCGGATCAACAGACCTGTTGTGGTCAACCGGCCTACAACGCAGGGGACCGCAAAGACGCCCGCAAAATTGCCCGCATGACAATCGGCGCGCTGGAGGGGTTTGACTATGTGGTCGCACCCTCGGGTTCCTGCGCCGGGATGATTAAAGTGCACTATCCGGCACTCTTTGCAGATGATCCGCCCATGGCCAAACGTGCAGAGGCTGTGGCGTCACGCACGTGGGAACTCACGGCTTTTCTGGTCGACGTTATGCGCTACAAACCTATGGGTGCACAGTTCGACGAACAGGTGACCTACCATGACTCGTGCTCGGGCCTGCGCGAGCTTGGTGTGAAACAACAACCACGGGCGCTGTTGTCAGATGTAGAGGGCATGGCGCTGTCGGAAGGCGATAGCGCCGAAATCTGTTGCGGATTTGGCGGGCTGTTCTGTGTAAAATATCCGGATATTTCCGTCGCCATGGTCGACAAGAAAATCGACGACATGGTCTCGACGGGCGCGACGGTCGTATTGGGCGGCGACTTGGGTTGTCTCATGAACGTGGCGGGGCGGGCACGCAGGCGTGGTGTACACATTGATGCGTGGCATGTGGCGGAAGTGCTGGCGGGCATGGCGAACGAAGTGGAACCCATTGGCGGTGACAGTGACGGCAACAGCGGTGGTGGCGCGGACTAAGATGAGCCAGATCAAAACCGAACGGTTCAGGGAAAATACCCGCAGTGCGTTGGCGGACAGGCAATTGCAGGCCGTCCTTGGCAAGTTCGCCGACGGCTTTCCGGTTAAACGCGCCCAGGCGATTGCCCGTTTGCCCGAGTTTGATGCGCTCCGCGATGCTGCAAGGGATATTAAAAACCACGTCCTTGAAAACCTTGGCCCGTATCTCGAGCAGTTTGAGGCGCAGGTTATCGCCAGCGGCGGCCAGGTCCACTGGTGCCGGGATGCAGAGGAGGCGCGTCAGACGGTGCTTTCCATTTGTAAGAACGCTGACGCCAGAACGGTAACAAAAAGCAAGTCCATGATTGGCGAGGAAGTGGACATTAATGACTTCCTTGAAGATAACGGCATCGAGCCGGTTGAAACAGACCTGGGAGAATACATCATTCAGCTCCGCAGGGAGCCACCCAGCCATATTATCGCACCGGCTATTCATCTGTCGAAACAGCAGGTTGCCGAGACGTTTCGCGAAAAGCATGCGGACCGTGCGGCGGATCGTTCTCTCGAATCACCACGGGTCATGCTGGACGAGGCGCGCGAGGAGCTGCGGGAGCAATTTCTTGGTGCGGATGTGGGGCTTTCCGGCGCAAATATGCTGGTTGCGGAAACCGGCTCCATTGCCACGGTTTCCAATGAGGGCAACATCGAACTCACGTGCGGGTTGCCGCGCGTTCATATCGCCATGGCCAGTATCGAGAAAATCGTGCCGACACTGGAAGATGCGGCGACGATATTGCGTGTGTTGGCGCGCTCCGCGACCGGGCAGGATATGTCGGTCTATACCAGCTTTATTACCGGCCCGCGCCGACCGGATGATCTGGACGGCCCGGAGGAATTTCACGTTGTCTTGTTGGACAATGGCCGCACGGAGCTGCTGGCATCGGAATTTCGCGACATTCTGCGCTGTATCCGATGTGGCGCCTGTATCAATCATTGTCCGGTTTATGAAGCCATCGGCGGGCATGCATACGGCTGGATCTATCCCGGTCCCATGGGCGCCGTGCTGACGCCAGGATTGCTTGGCATGGAAACAACGCAGCACCATCCCAATGCATCAACGTTGTGCGGGCGATGCGAAAGCGTCTGCCCCATGCGTATTCCACTGCCCGATCTGTTGCGAAAGTGGCGGACACGACAGTTTGGCGCCGAGATTACCCCTACGGCCAGTCGCTATGGATTAAAGGTGTGGGCCTATTTTGCCAGGCACCCGCACCTCTATAGACTGATTACGAAGACTGGCGCCATATTTCTCTTTGCCGCGGGCGGACGCAAGCGTCGGTTCCGCCATCTGCCATTCGCGGGCGGTTGGACGGATGCCCGTGATCTTCCGGCTCCGCAAGGGCGATCTTTCATGGCCCAGTGGCGGCAGCGGCCCCCAAGACGATCAGGGGGCCGGTTATGACGGGTGCACGGGAGCATATTTTGTCAGCCGTACGCAGAGCCACTGGCACAGGCGCCGCAGGTGCGGGCGCCGATGACACAGTCGCATCGCGTCTGGCGGCCCATGCGCCAAATCTTCGTCCTGCCAGAGCTGCGGATAATGCCACGGTGGTTTCCCGGTTTGCCGAAGAAGCGGTGCGGGCGGGAACAGATGTTCGTCACGCAACTGGTGTTGATGAGATTCCCGCCATCATCGCCGCGTATCTCCGTGAACAGAATATGCCGGGTGGCATTCGGGTATCGGATGATCCGATTTCCACCGCTATCCCCTGGGTTAACGAGCCACTGATCTCTGTATCCACAGGCGCTGCGGACCCCGGCGATACGGCGTCGCTCAGTGTTGCGCTCAGCGGCATCGCGGAAACCGGCACCCTGATGATGAATTCATCTCCGGAAAACCCGACCATGCTGAACTACCTGCCCTTTCTGCATGTGGGGGTCTTGCCGGAAAGTCAAATTGTCGGAAGCCTTGAGTCGGCGTGGTCAATCCTGCGGCGCCAATCCGGTAGCGAAAACACCGCCATGCCCAGAATGATCAATCTGATTACGGGACCATCGCGAACAGCGGACATTGAGCAAGAGCTTCTCATGGGCGCGCACGGCCCGCAAAAACACATGGTTATCATTTTAAAAGAGAAATGATTGTCATGGCGCGCAAACCTCGACAAGACAGCAAAGGCGCCAAATCTCGATCAGTCGCGCCCGAAGACGACTCGGCACTGTGGCAACGGGTAACGGAGACCGTTAATCCGCTAAAATCAAATAGGATCACCACGAAGACCGTAACGTCAGCGGATATAACCATAGAATTTGAAGCGCCGCCAAAACAGCCGCGACAATATAAACCGCAACCGCGACAAACAAAAATAGGCGCACAGGCGCGATCCTCACAAGGCGATCTGGGGCACGGCACGGCAGCGGGCGTTGATAAGCGCACAAATCAACGCCTAATTCGGGGAAAAATGGCTGTTGAAGCCCGACTGGACCTTCATGGCCACACAAAGGAGATGGCACATCGTGAGCTTGAGTCATTCATTAAAGGATCGTTTTCTGCTGGTCGACGATGTGTTATGATTATTACGGGTAAAGGGCTGCGCTTGGAGTCCGGCGAAATTGGCGTGCTAAGACAGGCTGTTCCCCAGTGGCTTAATAGCCCCGCCCTGCGGCCCATGGTCCTGGCGTATTCCCACGCCACGCCAAAAGATGGTGGTGAGGGTGCTTTGTATGTCTTGTTAAAGAGGAAACGATGACTCCCTTCGGTGCACGCGTCCGCGAACTGCGCACCCGCAAGGGCGTAAAGCAGAAACAGATGGCCGAAGACCTGGGTGTTTCGAGCGCGTATCTATCGGCGCTGGAGCATGGCCATCGAGGTCGTCCCGCATCCGGAATGATTATGCAGATCTGTGGATATTTCGGATTGATCTGGGATGAATCAGAGGACCTGAAGCGCCTGGCGTACCTTTCGCATCCCCGCGCGGTCGTTGATACGGCAGGATTAAGTCCAAAGGCCACGGAACTGGCCAACATGCTGGGCGAAACCATCGGCGAACTGGACGATGACACCATTGAATGGATCATCAATGAGATCAAAGGACGTCTTGGCGCCAGGAAACTGGGCAACAAGGCAGGACCGACATTCTGATGAGCCGACCTTCTGGCGGTACGGCGCAGAGCAACTACAGGATAAACTTCGACAAATCGGAGTCTTTTGCCAGGTCGCCCAAGGTCTTCTTCACATAATCCACATCAATGGTGATGGTCGCGCCACCTGTTTCGCTGGCGGTGAAGCTGATTTCTTCCAGCAGTTTCTCCATCACCGTATGAAGACGTCGGGCGCCGATATTTTCCACACCGTGGTTGATGTCGGCGGCAAGAGAGGCGATTTCCTCTACGGCATCATCGGTGATGTCCAGAGTAACGTCCTC
>JAJFIE010000416.1 GCA_021775275.1 Rhodospirillales bacterium
CGTCGCCTCATCGTTCATTGCGGGGTCAGCGACCGCGCCATTCCACAAAACATTGTCGATGGCGATCAGCCCTCCTGGCCGGATCAACTCAAGGCCCTGTTCATAGTAGCGGTCATAGTTTTCCTTGTCGGCGTCAATGAACATCATATCAAAGCTGTTGGCGTCATCGTTCGAGATCAGGCGCGCCAGTGTCTCATCGGCGGGCGCCAGATGTAGCGTGATACGGTCAGCTATACCGGCCTTGTCCCAGTACCGGCGGGCGATATCCGTAAACTCTTCACTGATATCGCAACAGACAATTTCAGCATCATCGGGCATGGCCAGCGCCATGACAGTGGCGCTGTAACCGGTGAATGTTCCCACTTCCAGATACCGCCGTGCGCCGATCAGACGCGCCAACATGGCCATGAACTGTCCCTGTTCCGGTGCGATCTGCATGTTCGCCATTTGGTGGCGACTGGTCTCGGCGCGCAGTTCCACGAGAACTTCCGGTTCACGAAGGGACACATTGAGCATGTAATCATGCAGGCGATCATCGAGTGTCAGAGTGCGGTTTGTCATGAATTTTCCTGCGTTTTGTTGTTTCCAATTATCTGTCCGAGCAAATCCCGAACATGTACTCAAGTTATCTTTCCCTTTACGGGCGTCTTCAGTAGAGTGTTGCGCCTAAGCTAACAGACGGCAACCATCCAGATAAGACAGATGGCGGTTGCGATAATAAAACAAACCTTGAAAGACGAGGACATCCCATCATGAAAATTGCTTTTGCGAACCCTGGGTTGCCGACAACCGGCATTGTCTGTGTCGGCGTGTTGGCCGGACGCAAACTTACAGAGTCTGCCAAATCGCTGGACAAACAGTTGAAGGGGGCCATCGCCCGCGCCGTGAAAGTCGGGCGGTTCGAGGGAAATTGCGGACAGTCAGTGTCTATCCCGGCGCCAGGCGGCAGCAAACTGGACGTGGTTCTGGTGGTTGGATTGGGGGATGCCAAATCCCTTGATGCCCTGGCTTTACAGGATTTGGGCGGACGTATCTATTCTGCGGTTTCCATGTCCGGCTCAGCAACCGTTTCCATTTGTGTGGACGCCGTGCGGGGATGCA
Organism: Rhodospirillales bacterium; assembly: GCA_021775275.1. Classification (GTDB taxonomy): domain Bacteria; phylum Pseudomonadota; class Alphaproteobacteria; order Rhodospirillales; family Casp-alpha2; genus JAJFIE01. The sequence continues at coordinate 1,102 of JAJFIE010000416.1, forward strand.
AACTTGGTGCGGGTGACATGGCGGCCGAGGTGGCGTTTGGTGCGCGCCTGTGCTCATACCGGTTTGACAAGTACCGAACAAAAGAGGATGCAAAGGCCAAACCGTCGATCCGGACACTGACGTGCCGTGGCGCCGAGACGGCGAAAGCGCGCCGGGTGTTTGCCTCCCACGACATGGTCGCCGATGGCGTCGCATTCACCCGTGATCTGGTCAGCGAACCTGCCAATATTCTGTATCCGGAAACGCTGGCCCGGGAAGCCCGCAAACTGAGCAAGCTTGGCGTTAAAGTTGAAGTCCTGAACGGTGCGCAGCTCAAGAAGCTTGGCATGGGCGCCCTGTTGGGCGTTGCGCAGGGCAGCATCCGTGAGCCACGCGTGGTGGTCATGCAGTGGAATGGCGCAGCCAGAAAACCGGGCAAGGGCAAAGACGGTCCCGTCGCCTTCATCGGCAAGGGCGTGACGTTTGATACCGGTGGAATTTCCATAAAACCCGCCGGTGGCATGGAAGACATGAAGTGGGATATGGGTGGTTCCGGCGTGGTCATTGGCCTGATGAAAGCGTTGGCGGGGCGTAAGGCCAAAGTGAATGCCGTCGGTGTGGTCGGGCTGGTCGAAAACATGCCCGGTGGCAACGCCCAACGACCGGGCGACATTGTCACTTCCATGTCCGGGCAGACCATTGAAGTGCTCAATACCGATGCTGAAGGCCGTCTGGTTCTGGCCGATGTCCTTCATTACTGCAATGAACGGTTCAAACCGCGCCTGATGGTGGATTTGGCTACCCTGACCGGCGCCATCATCATCTGTCTTGGTGATGAGAAGGCTGGCCTGTTTTCCAACAATGATGAACTGGCCAAGGCGATTTCATCGGCGGGTGACAGTGTTGCGGAAATAGTTCGGCGCATGCCATTGGGCGAGGAATACGATAAAATGTTGAAATCCGAAGCGGCGGATATGAAGAATATTTCCGGCGGGCGGGGTGCAGGCAGCATCACAGCGGCTCAGTTTTTGCAACGCTTTGTCGGCGATACGCCGTGGGCGCATCTGGATATTGCCGGTGTTACCTGGTCCAAGAAAGATGCGCCGACCGTCCCCAAAGGCGGCACCGGATTTGGGGTCCGACTGTTGGACCGGATGGTTGCCGACTTCTATGAGGGCAAATGACATCACAGATTTTTCGTTTCATGAATGACTGATATCGCGTTTTATCATCTGCAACGCTCGTCCCTGGAGCGCGTCCTGCCCAAATTGCTGGAGCGCACCATGGACGCGGATAAACGGGCGCTGGTGCTGGTCGGCTCTGACAGCCGGGCCGAGGCTCTGGCCCAGCACCTGTGGACATATGATCAGGATGTCTGGTTGCCGCATGGCACACAGAAAGATGGAACCCCCGGTGACCAGCCCATCTGGCTGAGTGCTGCGGACGAGAACCTCAATCAGGCGCAGTTCCTGTTTCTGACGGATGGCGCGGTGTCTGATCATATCGGAGACTTCGAGCGGTGTTTCGAGATGTTCGACGGCAATGATGACGCCATCGTGGCGACCGCGCGCGAACGTTGGGTGGCGTATAAAGAAGCCGGGCATGCCTTGACCTACTGGCAGCAGACAGAGCGCGGCGGATGGGAGCAAAAGGCAACATGAGTAATGGTTAAGAGACATTCGAGCCTGCCGGAAAACCCGCAGGTTATCACTGATGTGGAAACACTACGGGCCTTTTGTGCCCGGGCGGCGGAAGCGCCTTATGTCGCTGTTGATACGGAGTTCATGCGGGAGAGCACCTATTGGTCAATTTTGTGCCTGATACAGATGGCGATCGGCGGTGATTGCCGCGATGGGGAAGACGAGAGAGACCTCTCTTGTGTTATCGATCCTTTGGTAGAGGGTGGCCTTGATCTGTCGCCCATGTATGAGTTGTTCGCCAATGACCGGGTGCTGAAAGTCTTCCATGCCGCGCGCCAGGATTTGGAAATTTTTCATCATGAAGGCGGCGCCTTGCCACGTTCCGTGTTTGATACGCAGGTCGCCGCCATGGTTTGCGGGTATGGTGATTCCATCGGCTTCGAGAACCTGCTGCAACGCCTGACCGGCGCCAGTGTGGATAAGGGTGCGCGGTTTACGGACTGGTCAATTCGCCCCCTGAGTGCGCGCCAGATCCAATACGCGCTGGCCGATGTTGTGTATCTGTGCCCGGCCTACGAAAAACTCCACGATCAACTGGAACATCGGGGTCGAGCCGCGTGGATCGAAGGAGAAATGAGCGGCTTGCTTGATGAGTCAATCTATAACGTTGATCCGATGGAGACGTTCCGGCGCATCAAGTCGCGCAACGCCAAGCCACGGACGCTGGCTATCCTGAGGGAACTTGCCGCATGGCGGGAACTGGAAGCACGTCGCCGAAACCTCCCGCGAAACCGGGTTCTGCGTGATGAAAACCTGTTGGAAATCGCCCACCATGTGCCGGATTCTGTTGGTGCGCTGGCCCGGACCAGAGGCTTGGGCAAGCGGTTGGCGGAGGGAAGTCAGGGACAGGAAATCCTGAAAGCAGTTGTCCGCGGTGTGGCTGTTCCCGAAAAAGATTGCCCAAGGCCAACACAAAAGTCCGACCTGCCAAACGGGATCGGGTCGGCGACGGACCTGTTGAAGGTCATGTTAAAGATGAAATGTAACGAATTTGATGTTGCGCAAAAGCTCATTGCATCATCGGATGATATTGACCGGATCGCCGCTTTTGGTGAAAAGGCCGATGTTCGGGCGCTACAGGGCTGGCGTTTTGAAATTTTTGGCCGCGACGCTCTCCGGCTACGTAATGGAGAGTGCGCATTCGCCCTGAATGGGCGTAAATTGATGCTGGTGGATGTCCCCGACGGCAGTGCACCTTAACCAAAGAACTTGTCACTCCCGAATAACCAATCATTTTCCTATGTTTTTTTGTGGAAATCTCGTTTCCGGACCTCTATCTATACGGGAAAGCATGGAATGTTTTTGTATGCGCCATGTATGGTTACTGTAAGTATTTCGTGGCATAACACTTTTTTGATCGCGTCTGGGCAGAAGTTTTCAATCCATATAAATGAATTATGATGCCGTAATTCCGAGGCGATAACTTGGTTTTTGTTTTTTTAGTGAACATGTCATTGCCGTATGATGATGAGGAGGAGAGATACAATGAGTGGTAACGAAGATGCTGTTGCGATCCTTGAGGGTATTGGCAGATCGCAGGCGTTGATCGAGTTTGAGCTGGACGGAACCATCATCAAGGCGAACGACAATTTTCTCGGCGCCCTGGGCTATGAGGCCTCGGAGGTTGAGGGCAAGCATCACAGCATGTTTGTCGATCCCGAATACGCCAGGGGTGCGGAGTACGGCGAATTCTGGAACAAGTTGCGGTCTGGCCAGTTCCAGTCTGATCAGTTCCGGCGCATTCACAAAGATGGCCATGATGTCTGGATTCAGGCGTCCTACAACCCGGTTTCAGGCGCAGATGGCAAGCCGGTGAAGGTGATCAAGAACGCCGTCGATATTACGGCGCAGAAACTTGAAAGTATCAAAGCGGAATCGGAAACCGCTCGCCAGCAGCAGATGCTGGACCAGGTTCCGATCAACGTGATGATGGCGGATCTGGAAGACTTCAAGGTCAACTATGTGAACAGTAGCACGAACAAGACCCTGAAAGAGATCGAGTCCCTGCTGCCCATTAATGCCAGCGAGATCATGGGGACGTGCATTGATATCTTTCATAAAGACCCGTCCCATCAGCGCCGGCTGCTGAAAGACCCGTCCAATCTTCCCTACAAGACGGATATCCAGGTTGGCCCGGAAATCCT
>JAJFIE010000417.1 GCA_021775275.1 Rhodospirillales bacterium
CGCCCCTCGGGGCCATGTATGAAGAACGGAAACTGGATTTCAATCAAAAGGGAAGCTCACTTTCCGAATGGGCCAAGGAACTCGCCGGGGTCCCGCTTGCATTTCATCCCGGTGCGCGGTGGAATTACAGCGTTGCAACGGACGTTCTCGGGCACTTTATCGAAGTCGTTTCGGGACAAACTCTGGACACATTCTTCGCTGAGAGAATTTTCAAGCCGTTAAAAATGGGCGATACATCCTTCGCCGTCGACGATGATGACCTGGAACGTTTGACCACGCTCTACAAATACAAAAACGGTGATCGCATGTCGGAGCTCGAAACGGCGGAGGCCTCTGGATTCCGCCCTCCCATCCATCGCTACCAGGGTGGTGGCGGCCTGATTTCTACCGCCACGGATTATCTCCGGTTTCTGGAAATGATGCGAAATGGCGGAGTGCTTGACGACATTCGCCTGCTGGGCTCAAGAACCATTCAGTTCATGACCCTTAATCACCTGCACGGTGATCTTGCCAGTATGGGGCAGCCGCGCTTTGGTGAAACGAACTTCGAAGGTGTTGGTTTTGGTCTTGGCGTCGCCGTGATGCTCGATCCGGCCAAGGCCCACGCGTTGAGTTCTGTTGGTGAATATAACTGGGGTGGCGCCGCCAGTACCGGGTGCTGGGTTGATCCGAAAGAGGAAATTTCGGCGGTATATCTAACCCAGTTGTATCCGTCGAGCACCTATCCCCTGCGGCGGCAACTTCGTACCCTGGTTTATCAGGCGCTTGTCGATTAACGGCCGTTAACCCGCCAACCGGTTACGTCGGTGACCTTCCAGACCAATGGCGTCTGATTCTGCCTGTTCGCGCCGGTCGCGTTCCAGCGCCGCCCGCCGGTCCCTGTTTTCCTGGGCGACTTCATACTTCTTCAAGTCCACATAAGCGAGGCGCAATTCTTCACGTGCTTCCCCTATGGCGATTTCCATCTGGTTGATGGACTCCTGAATGCGTTCACGCCGGTCAATGACGGTCTCGGCGTAGTCGCCATAAAGGAACCCGGCTTCCCCAGGTGATTCCTGCGCGGTTTGCTGTTCCCGAACCAGTTCATCTTCAAGCGCCTGGGCCTGCGCTTCCAGATTGTCCAACAGACGAAGCAACTCGCCAAGTTTCCGGCGCTTTTCGTCAACGTCCCATTCATGGACCTGAATGAGATTATGAAGGTCTTTGGCCATGGTTTCTTCCCGTCATCGTCCGTTAACACTCAAGATACGCATTTCGTCAGGTCACCTGTGCCTGTTCTTGCTGCTCGGCATTGTCACCATTCTGGTTATTATCATCACCCGCTTCATCCACACCTTGCTGAACGCCCGGAACCGACAGGCTGAGGCGTTCCGCAAGCATTTGATAACCGGTCATCAGGTCCGTGCTATCTGTAATTTTTTGCGCCATGAATTCTTCAATCATCGGATAATAGTGGATGGCTTCATCAATGGCCGCGTCACTTCCCCGCCTGTATGCACCCAAACGGATAAGCTCCGCCATATCCTCATAGGTTGCCAACAATTGGCGCGCCCTTGTCACGATGTCGTTTTCCTCATCCGTATTGCAGCGCGGCATGGTTCTCGAAATGCTCCTCAGCACATTGATAGCCGGATAACGTCCTCGCTCTGCGATGGCGCGGTCCAGGACCACATGGCCGTCCAGAATTCCACGCACCGCATCGGCGATAGGTTCATTGTGATCATCACCATCCACCAAAACAGTAAACAATCCGGTAATGCTTCCCTGATCTTCGTTTCCTGGTCCAGCGCGTTCCAGCAGCTGCGGCAATTCGGAAAAAACGGAAGGCGTATATCCCTTGGTAGCAGGAGGTTCCCCTGCGGACAGGCCAATCTCGCGTTGGGCCATGGCAAAGCGGGTAACGCTGTCCATCAGGCAAAGGACCTCGCGCCCCTGATCCCGCAAAAACTCCGCTACGGCCATGGTCATGTACGCTGCCTGCCGACGCACCAACGGTGGTTCATCCGACGTCGCAACCACAACGATGCTCCGGGCCAGGCCTTCCTCGCCTAAGTCATCTTCAATGAATTCCCGCGCTTCGCGCCCACGTTCACCGACGAGGCCAATAACGCTGACTTCCGCAGACGTATTACGCGCCATCATGGAAAGCAGCGTCGACTTACCGACACCTGAACCGGCGAACACCCCCATGCGTTGGCCACCGCATACGGTCAGGAATGTGTTCATGGCGCGAATACCTAAATCCACCTTCCCGCCAATCCGTTTTCTGGTGTGTGCCGGTGGCGGTGAATTATGAATTGGATAGGCAATGGAGCCATTCCCCAACGGCCCCTTTCCATCAATGGGTTCCCCAAAAGCATTGACCACGCGACCAAGCCAGCTTTCGTCCGGAAAGACCGCCGGATCGGTATCACTGATTTCGACTTTGCATCCGAGACCGATGCCATCCAGTGAGCCAAATGGCATGGCCAAGGCTTTTCCACTGCGGAATCCGACGGCTTCACACAACACACGCCGTCCATCGCGTCCAACGATGGCACAATAGTCACCGACGGTGAAATTGCCTTCAACACCGCTGATTTCCACCAAAAGACCGACAATCTGCGTGACGTGTCCGTACACCCGGTAGTCCGACACCCGATTGATCTTGTTCATGATGGTGTTGCCGATGACGCTCAACTCAATGCCCTGTCTGCTACCTGTTTGCGAATCGTAATCTGTTCAAATGTCGATGATTCCATGGTCATCGTCAATTCACTGATTATCGAATGAAAGTCTTTATGTAATATTAAGGTAATTATTTGAATGCCTTAGCCATTTTCAGATGATTTTCAAAGGAAAAATTAACCATGATACTTGCGAACGAGTCCAAGCGAATTTATGGTTAATGATTATTAACACAATTATAGGGGGGCCGGTATGCGGGTCCTGCTTGTCGAAGACGACCCATCTACAAAAGACAGCATCGAATTGATGTTGAAGTCAGTCGGGATGGTCATTGATTCGACCGATATGGGCGAAGACGGTCTGGAAATCGGTAAACTGTACGATTACGACATCATTATCCTGGATATTATGTTGCCCGATATGGATGGATTTGAAGTTCTGAGGCGCCTGCGTGACGCCAAGGTTCGCACCCCGGTTCTGATTCTGTCCGGTTTGGCAGAGTCGGAAAACAAAGTGAAGGGGTTGGGATCCGGTGCAGATGACTATCTGACCAAACCATTTAACCGGGAAGAACTGGTTGCCCGAATTCAGGCTATTGTCAGGCGATCTGCCGGGCACTCCCAGTCCATCATCGAGACTGGTAAACTGGCGGTTAATCTCGATGCACAAACTGTTGAGGTGGAAGGACAGCCGATCCACCTCACCGGTAAAGAATACGGTATTCTGGAACTCCTGAGCCTTCGCAAGGGAACGACTCTGACAAAAGAGATGTTCCTAAACCACTTGTATGGTGGCATGGATGAGCCGGAACTGAAGATCATCGACGTTTTCATCTGCAAGCTCCGCAAGAAGCTTACCGCCGCGACGCTCGGCGAGAACTACATCGAAACAGTGTGGGGCAGAGGATACGCGTTACGTGATCCAGAGAGCGTTGAGGAGAAAATGCTCGCAAAAGCATAATTTTCTGAAGAAACCATAAAAAAAGTCCGCAATGTAATTATCGCGGACTTTTTTTTATTCATTATCTTTGAGCCATGGAACTACGTAATGAGTTCATAAACACCGCGTTGGCCTTTCACCGGTCTAAATCGATCGGTTATACCTAAAACAGTTTCCGCACCACCTAGGAATAGCAACCCGTCTGACGGCATCAGATTTGCAATTCCGTCCAGCACCCTGGACTTGGTTGGTTGGTCAAAATAGATCAATACATTCCGGCAGAACACGATATCGAATGTCCCGAGAGACTTCAAATCATCCAGCAGATTAAAGTACTTGTAGGCAACCATCTGCCGGATTTCCGGCTTGATCTGCCATTGATCCTCGGTCTTGTCGAAGTACTTGATCAATAACTGGATCGGCAATCCCCGTTGCACCTCAAACTGCGTATACATACCCGACTTTGCTTTTGCCAGTATGTCGTGGGAAATATCCGTACCAACAATATCGTGACGCCAGCCTGCCAGCTTGGCAGCGGCCTCCTTAAGGACAATCGACAGCGTATACGGTTCCTG
>JAJFIE010000418.1 GCA_021775275.1 Rhodospirillales bacterium
TTGGAGGGACAATTTCGTGAACCAGCCGCTACAACGCAGAAATATTCACACATTCAGCCGCCTGCGCCGCATCGGCGGATTCCTGATGGTTGTCCTGGTTCTGTGTCTGATTGTTCCGGCATCTTCACGCGCCGCGCCAGAATCAGAATTATGGGACCGGTGGACTGCGCATGACCCGGACTCGGTGATGACCATTGATCATCGTGACTGGAATATGTTTCTTGCCAAGTATGTCTATCCGGAAAGTGACGGCATTAACCGCGTAGCCTATAAGAATGTCCTGGGGAATGACCGGGCGTCACTTGATCGCTATATCGCCACCCTCGCGGCTGTCCCCGTTGCAAGCCTGAACAGGAATGAGCAAAAGGCCTACTGGATCAATCTGTACAATGCACTGTCCGTCCAGGTGATACTGGATGCCTATCCCGTTTCATCGATCCGCAAGATCGATATATCCCCCGGCCTGTACGCGGACGGACCCTGGGGAAAGGCTCTCGTCAAAATCGACGGTGAAGCGGTCTCCCTTAACGATATCGAGCATCGCATCCTCCGCCCCATCTGGCAGGACCCACGGGTTCACTATGTTCTGAATTGCGCATCGTTAGGCTGTCCCAATCTCGGTATGACAGCCGTGACAGCAAAGAATACCGAACAGTATCTGGATGATGCCGCCCGGTCGTTCATCAATCATCCACGTGGCGCCAGCATTCATTATGGCAAATTAATCGTGTCATCGATCTATGACTGGTATCAGGAGGATTTTGGCGGCTCCGAAGAAGGCGTCCTCCGACACTTGGGCAGCTATGCGGACGCGCCTCTGGCGGAAGCCATTTCGACCGTCGGGTCAATCAGCAGTTATGATTATGACTGGGCATTGAACGACAAAAATCCCTCCATTGCTGAACGGGCCAGAAAACGGGGCAGTTAGGCGTCTAAATTCTTGGACAGTGAACCTAATTCACGACATGCGCGATACAGGTCGGCCATCCCGGTAGTCTGCCTGACTCTCTCAATCCTCACGATGGCATGTATCGGCCTGACGCCATTTGATCAAACCATCAATTTCATGGGCACGGCGATGGAGCCTGTGACATGGGTTGTCGCCGCCGGGGTCATCGCAGGCGGCGCCTATCTGGTTGCCGCCCCGTCCGTGCCATACCTTTGGACCCGGCCCGGCAGCATTTTCTGGGTCCTGGGTCTGGGGCTTGCCTTGCGCCTTGTCATGATGGCGCCGGAGCCGATTTTCGAAAACGATTTTTTCCGCTACCTCTGGGATGGCGCTGTAATTGTTTCCGGGCATTCCCCTTACGAGTGGTCCCCTGATCAGGTGCTGTCCGGGGCGGCGCCAGATGAACTGAGGCAGCTTGCCAAAGATTCTTCGGGTGCGTTTGAGCAGATCAACTACCCCCACCTGACAACCATCTACCCCCCAGTTGCAGAAGCCGTGTTTGCCGCCGCAAGCTGGATCGAGCCCTGGAGCCTGATGGCCTGGCGATTGCTCATTCTGGCCTTTGAGGGCGCAACGGTCGCGTTACTTTACTGCCTGCTGAAACAGCTTGGGCGGTCACCGCTCTGGATCGTTATCTATTGGTGGAACCCGGTTGTGATTGTCGAACTCAGTAATGCCGCACACATGGATGCAATCCTTTTGCCGTTCCTGATTGGCTCGGTTCTTCTTGCGTTGAAAACCCGCGCTTCACTGACAAGCGCCGCCTGCCTGGCAATCGCTACCGCCATAAAACTGTGGCCGGTATTGCTTCTGCCAGTCCTGATACGACCCGTCATCACCCGACCCCGGGCAACCCTTATGGTATGCGCCGTCTTCGCTATCGCCACGGCAGCCCTGCTCTGGCCATTCATCACCCAGGCATTTCACGCGGATGCAGGGCTTCGCAACTACAGTGTTTCGTGGGAACGCAACGCGGCGCTGTTTCATGTGCTTTCAGGCGGCATACAGGCCGTTCTGGACAATCTTGGTTGGGACAATCTGGACGCCGGACGTTTGTTAAGAACCGGTGTCGGTATTGTCATGATTATCATCACCCTCGGCATTAACAGGCGAACACCTGCCGACCACGAAACAATCATCCGACGCATCCTCATCATCATTGCAGCGCTGTTGTTGCTGGGGCCGACCCTGTACCCCTGGTACTACACCTGGATGGTACCCTTTCTGGCCGTCGTGCCGTCCCGCGCCCTGTTGGCATTCAGTATCGTCTTGCCGCTTTATCGATTGCAGTTCCATCCCTGGTTCCTGGATCACGCCCGGGTTTTTGAAGACGTGGTCGTATGGGCCGAACAGGGGCCTGTAATTGTGTTGTTGTTCATGGAGTGGCGCGCTCGTCGGCGGCGGCTGGGCATGTTCGCCAGAGTTCCTGCATCATGAGACAAGAGCAGTTAATTTCCGTAATCATTCCGGCGCTTAATGAAGAAGCCTCCATTGGTGTGGTCCTTGATGCAATACCGGCCTGGGTGGATGAACGGATTGTGGTCGATAATGGCTGTTCCGATGGAACCGCCGCCGTCGCATCGCAACATGGCGCGCGGGTCATTGAAGAACCCCAGCCGGGTTATGGTGCGGCGTGCCTCGCCGGAATTGCGGCGGCGGAGTCCGCCGACATTATTGTCTTTCTGGATGCTGATTTCAGCGATGATCCATCCCGCATGCAGAGCCTCGTTGATCCGATCATTGAAGACCGGGCGGACATCACCATCAGTGACCGCATGGCCACCCCCGAAGGCCGGCGCGCCATGAGTGCTGCACAGTATTATGGCAACCGGCTGGCATGCCGGTTGATCAAGTTGTTCTGGGGATACGGGTTCCACGACCTCGGTCCATTCCGCGCCATCCAGCGGTCTTCGCTCGTGGCGCTTGCCATGGCGGATCGGGATTTTGGCTGGACCGTGGAAATGCAGATCAAGGCTGTCAGACGCGGGTTATCTATCGCCCAGGTGCCCGTCGCCTACCGTCAGCGCCTGGCGGGCCGCTCGAAGATTTCCGGAACGGTTTCCGGTGTTGTACGGGCCGGAGCCAAAATCCTCTACGTTGTTTTTCGCGAGGCGTTTCGCCATCATATGCGTTAAAATGAAAAACTATTTGGGAGACCGGACATGAGAACATTGTTTTATGGACTAATCGGCGCCTTGCTGCCCCTCAGCGCATTCACCGGAAGCGCCTTTGCGGGCCAGAGCGTCAACTATACTGTGGGTGATGCCGATTACGAAGGGTATAGCGCCAGTGCCAGTGGCCCATCGAAGGGACTGGTCCTGGTGATCCACGACTGGGACGGCCTCACGGATTACGAGGTCGAACGCGCCGAGATGCTGGCCGCCATGGGTTATGATGCCTTCGCCCTGGATTTATACGGCAAGGGCAACCGCCCGGTTGAAACGGGCGCTAAAAAGGCGGCGACAAAAAAGCTGTATAACGACCGCGAAAAGATGCGGTCGCTGATTCTGGCCGGGCTGACGGAAGCGCGGAAATCCTACGACGGCAATGCCATTGTTATGGGTTATTGCTTCGGTGGCGCGGCGACGCTCGAACTTGCACGCTCGGGAAAAGCGACCGGCATTGCCGGTTACGCCACGTTCCACGGCGGCCTGAAAACGCCCGAAGGCCAGAGCTACCCTAAGAACACCCCGCCCCTGCTGATCGCACACGGTGGCGCCGATACGTCCATCACCATGGACCACGTCGCCGAGTTGTCGCGGAATTTGGAACAAGCCGGCGTGCCTTATGAAATTCAGGTTTATTCCGGCGCACCTCACGCCTTTACCGTGTTTGGATCAAGCCGGTACCGCAAAGTCGCGGACGAGCAATCATGGGCCGCGTTCACGGATTTCCTGACCACCAACCTTGGTCAATAATGGGGGACCTGATCGATCAGTGATCCGACAGTTTGCGAAAGTGGTGACCGAGTCCGGTATCGTAGGCCACTCCCTCCGCCGTCAGGGTAATGGTCATGGCGTTGGCGTTCCGCGCCAGACCTTTACGCTCCATCACCACCCAGACAGCCGGGTTGGAAAAACCGCTGATGTCCCGGACTGACACCGAAAAGGAACCGATGTGCACATGATCGCCGTGCGGATGTGGCAGGCTGAGCAGCGTCACATCGCCTGATGCATCATCGCGTTGGATCAGTGACGGGTCCTCGGCGATAACCTGCGCCAACGCCAGAGTGCGCAGTTGCAGCTTGTTCAGCTTTAACGGATTCTTTTTCGCCACCATCGAAACTAACACTGCACCCGGGTAAACACCCAGGTATCGTCATTGGACAGGTCGTCGCGGTAGGCATAGCCGCCTGTATCGAAGGATTTGAGTCCTTCGGGATCTTCGATGCGGTTCTGGATCATGTACCGAGCCAAGGACCCACGGGCGCGCTTGGCGAAAAGTCCCAGCACCCTCGCCTCACCGTTCTTGATTTCCTTGAACACCGGCGTGATGATCCGGGCCTGCATGGCCTTGGCCCGGGCAGCCTTGAAATATTCGTTGGAGGCGACGTTCACCACCACCTTCGCCGGGTGACTGTCAACAATCTCGTCAATAGCTTCGGCAAGCCGGTTGTCCCAGAATTCATAGAGATCCGCGCCCCGTGGGTTATTCAGGCGACGGCCCATCTCCAGCCGGTAGGGCTGAATCATATCGAGCGGACGCAGCAGGCCATAGAGGCCCGAAATAATACGCAAATGGTCCTGTGCATAGGCCAGGTCGTCATCATCGAGCGTGGCGGCATCGAGCCCCGTATAGGTATCACCGGCAAACGCCATGATCGCCTGTTTGACCTGGTCAGGCCCGGGCGTGAACGAATAGCCCTTGAAACGTTGATAGTTCAGGTCTGTCAGGCTGTCGCTCAGTTTCATCAGCCGTTGCAATTCGGTCCGGCTGAGTTTGCGCGCACTCTTGACCAGTTGGGCCGCATCGTCGGCGAACTTGGGTTGACTGGGTTCCAGTGAGCGTGACAAAGGCCTGTTGAGTGGTTCGAAATCAAGCTTCTTGGCGGGTGAAACAATGGCGAGCATCTGATCCCTTCCTCATTGAAATGTGGAAAGACTCTAAAAGGCGGAGGGATGATTCGCAAACCTTACTGACACTGTCCGTGCCGGATCTGATGCCAGACATGGGCTGGACAAAGGTATGCCT
>JAJFIE010000419.1 GCA_021775275.1 Rhodospirillales bacterium
TAACCATCGACCTCAAACACCACATTGTTCGCGCTGACCGCAAGTTTAAAAACCTGCGATATAATTTTGGATGCGATGACGACGCCGTAATACAAACCTTCGGATCGCCATTTTGTGGTGTCTTCAAGAATTGCCGCCTCGACCTGTTTCTCGTGCCTGTCATGCAGCGCGATGTACTGATCAGCCAGCTCGGTTTCGAGCTCAACGATGTTATTGAGCGCCAACGGGTCTTCAAATTCCGCCGGAATTGTCAGCGAACTGACAGAAGTGCCCTGAAAGAGAGAGTCATTTTCCGGCTCACCGTACCAGGCCTTCAGTTCTTCGGTGCGCACCCAGTCATCAAACAATCGCCGAATCTTTGCCCGTTCGGTTGCATCAGCATTTTCGAAAAAACTTCTACCATCCTGAACATTCTTCAGCAGTTCCTTTCGCGACGAATCGTTCGGTGGCAGGAAACCCACATGATCAAGCTCAGCCAGAAAATGACCCAGGGTCGCCTCGTCATGGAGAGCAAAGCTCTCTGACGTGCAGCCGCCACTCATCAGACCTGCTCCACCCGGCGCTCTTCATATTCTTTTCGGCGGAGAACAGCATGGGCCAGCAATGCCATATCTTCTTTGGTGCGGAAGTGTTCCCGTTTAAGTGGCTCCGGAAGCGCCGCAATATCGATCTCCGTCTTGTCCTTGAAGTTCTGCATGTATTTCTCGGTGTTGAGCATCATCTCGCGAATGTTCTCTTCGCCGTAGCGCTCGACGAATTTACGGCCCCAATCGGCGCCATACTTGTCACAGAACATGGACCTGATCTGGTCAGGGAACAGGGTTACGAAGCCGATGTCAGGCCGCTCGCGAACAATATCCAGCATCATCTTGTGTGCGGCTGGAACAATTTCCATCTTCCACTCCCGCCCATCAACCGTATAGGGCAATCGGACCTGGAAATCGACCGCCTGCACCGCATCCAGCCCATAAGGGTTATCCGGCGTGAACTCCTCCTGCATGGGTGAGTTTCTGGTCAGATCAAAGGTGGAAATCGTCAACGTGTGTATATGGAGATTATTGATTATGTAACGCGTAATGCTTTCGCGCTGCTCATCGGTTTCACCAGGAAACCCGACGAGGACAAAACAGAAGTTGAGGATGCCGGCCTCGCCGGTAAGACGGAGCACGTCGTCGGTATACGAGTCATCGACCTTCTTGTTCATATCCTTGAGAATATCGGGATCATTGGTCTCAAGTCCCCAATGAATCTTGCGACACCCGCCCCGGTACAACTGCTCCATGAATCCTGGTTTGGAGAATGCCTTTTCAAGGCGCGCAAAGGTTTCCCATTTTACGTCAAGCCCCTGAGCTTCGATTTCCTTCGAAAGCGCGAACAGGAGAGACGGCGATGACGTGTCCTCCATAAACTTGAAGTAGGTCGCCTTATGGCCAAAACTCTTTTCGGTGTAGGCTTGGATTTCTTTGATTTCCTCGATTACCTTTTCGGCGTCTCGGACCCGGTACGCGTTCGAGCCATAGGGGATGGCGCAAAAGGCGCACCGTGCATAACAGCCGCGCGTGGTTTGCAGCGGTACCAGATATTCCGGGAACAGGTACTGATCGAAGGCCGTATCAGAGAAATCGGCTTTCGGCACGGCAACCGATTTCAGCGAAGCGCCTGAACGTTGAATGATCGGCGCTTTGTCACTACTGATGATCACGTTAGTCAAGTCGGCGTCTTTACCCCGGATTTCGCGGTTCATTACGCTGAGATATGGCACCTCGCCATCCCACAAGCACAAATAGTCAAAATATGATGAGATGAAATCGTCATTCTGCATGCTGTCATAGCAACGGGTGATCATCTGGCCGCCCATAACGATCTTCACATCGGGCAAAAGGTCGCGAAGCTTTTTTGCCAGCGAAAAGGACGGAATGATCTGGTCCTGAAACGTTATTGCAATGCCAACTACTTTGGCCCCCGAAGGCTTAATCTGTTCGCGAACAACTTTTTCATAGAATGCCAAGAAGGGATTAGCCTTTTCATCATGAAGCGCCTTCAAGGCTCCCGTGAACACCTGCCGGTCGTACTTCATGGCCAGGGAGCGAAGACCCACATGGAGGCCATCGTAGGCTTTCGAGCGCGCCATCAACTCATTTTCGATCTGATTGTAGTATTCGAGCAGCACCAGAGGGTTTTCGTCGCATTCCTCGAACGAAAGCTTCGGCAGCGCACCATCGAGAAACTCATGGTAGAACTGAATGTTGGTGTCCAGAACCAGCGCCGTGAACCCTTGCTCCTGAAGATATCCCTTCAGGAGCGGCAGGTTTAACTGCGGATGGAGCGGGCTCGAAACCGGGGTGTTTACCAGAACCGTATCATACATATCAGACTCTTTGGGCTACAGTGTTCAAGGTGATACTAGGTAATCGTATCACGCCAGTTTAAAGGCGTAAGAGTAGACCCCGCCGACAGTATCGTCGTGATCCGGGCCAAGTTTGGTTTTGTCGGCGATCCGGAAACCGCGTGACGTCATTTCATCTTCGAACTGCGCTTCATGCCGTTTGAAATCGCCGATGTTATAAATACCCGATTTAAGCGCACTGATTTCGATCTGCGCCAACTCGAAGTTCTCTTCGCGAAGCGCCTTTTCGACGATAAAACAGTGATACCGGTACAGGGCGTCCCGCCGTTCATCGTCGGTTTCGTGGTACGGCAACATTTCCACGCCCATGACGTAGATTCCATCGGGCTTAAGGTTACGGCGAATACTGGCAGCGAGATCATCTGCCTTGTCGGGGTGAATGTGATCATGTGCAAAGGTCGACGCGATCACGTCGTAGATATCTTCCCCCTTGTAGGCCAGGGCATCGCCGCACAGGCAACGGACGCGATTACCTGCGATGGGATCAATATATTTCTTCATGATATTGACGCAATCCTGGTCTAAATCGACGGCGTCTACAGTTAGGTGCTCGAATTTCGATAATTCCTCGGTAAACAGTCCTGTGCCGGCACCGAACTCCCACACTTTGGCTGGCTTGTCGCCAAGGCCCGCGTCGTTAATGTAGCGTACAATTTCGGCGACCATTTCAATGTAATAGGG
>JAJFIE010000420.1 GCA_021775275.1 Rhodospirillales bacterium
CATGGGCCGCAACAATGTCAGCGGTGAATTCAAGTAATTCGGTGGTGGTGGGCTTCTCTGTCATCTCTGGAGCAAACCTCCCATTGTTCTGTCGTGCATTCTGTTACGCCACGTTTTTAGTATTTTCTGATCAGAGAGCTATGCTTACAAGAATAGCCGGACCATATATTCGGTCGGCATCATAATTGCGTTGGGCGGCAGTTCAACTAGTATTATCCGGGTTACGTCAATGATATGATGACGGGAGTCATGAAGTTTGAAGAACAAGGCCAATATTGATTGTGATTATTTTCTGGATATCACCGATGAAATTTGCCCCATGACTTTCGTCAAAACAAAGTTATTGATTGAGCGAATGAACTCAGGTGAAACGGTGGAAGTTCGTCTTCAGGGCCATGAGCCATTGCATAACGTGCCGCGTTCAGTAACGGAATTTGGCCATGAGGTGGTGGCTATGGAACCCGAAGACCGTCACGCTGCCAAGGATGGCATCCACCGTCTGATCATTCGCAAAAACTGAGCCTTCACAAGTTTTCAGGGCCGCAGCTTACCCCCGGTGGGCGAAATCTTTGCGTAGGGTGGGCGTAGATAGATCGGCGCGGGAAGCGGCATATCCGGTGTCGGCGGCCCCATGGCCATGCTGATTTTCGCAACCACTGACGCATCCGGTAAAATAACCTCCGACAGCACCCTGACAGGACAGTCCAGATCCGCAGTGTGCACGCTTACCCTGTCCGTCGCATCCCCTGCTATGAGGACGGATTCGCCTTCGGGAACGCGGGTAAGCACGGCGACCAGATTATCCGGCGCAATGATTTCCGGCTCTCCCACAGGGGACAACGAAGCATCAAATACCTGCACATAGACATCATCACGTTTGGTATCCATGACAACCAGGGTCCAGGCCCCCGCTCTTTCGGTTTCCGGAATGCCGTGCGCCACAGCCAGAAGCGTTGAAACGCCCCGCACAGGCAGTCCTGCGGACAGGCCAAGGGCTCGGGCCATAGCCAGGCCGATGCGTACGCCGGTGAACGCCCCGGGGCCCGTGGTCACTGCGAGAAAGTCCATGTCACCAACGGCGAGGCCTGCGTCCCGCAGAACCATCTGCACCATGGGGGCGAGGGCTTCGGACTGGCCCCGCTCCATGGCCTCAAATTGTCGCGCCAACAAATGCCCGTCGGCATTATCGGAATCCCGGATTGCCGCAGAGCACGCCGCTGTCGAGGTGTCGAGCGCCAAAACCCGCATCGTCTGTTTCGCCTCCGCAGTCATATGGATTGTGGGGCGCGGATAATAAACCGTCACCGAGTCAAATTGCGAGCCGTTTTCCGTTTATCCACTTGTTCCATCTGTCACGATGAGAAAAATAGAGATAGAATCGAGCCCCGGACAGGACAGATAAGATTGACCATGACATTTTCCATATGCCGCAACCGCCCTTTTCCCCACGGCCAGCCGAATGCCGGTCGTTCATGCCTGATTCTGCTGCTTGTGCTCATCAGTCTGATCCTGCCGGTGTCTGTGTCCTATGCCGCAGATTCGGTAGTGGTGCTGATGTATCACCGTTTCGGTGACAGCCGCTATCCGACCACAAACATTCAGCTTGCACAATTCGAAGCCCATATCGCAGAACTGAAAAATGGTCCCTATACGGTATTGCCGGTTCCCGAAATCCTGCGCCGTCAGCGGGCCGGAGAAGACTTGCCTGATCGCACCGTGGGCATCACCATCGATGATGCCTATTTGAGCGTCTATACGGAAGCCTGGCCGCGCCTCCGTGATGCCGGCTTGCCGTTCACCCTGTTTGCCTCCACGGATCCGATTGATCGCGCCTACGAAGATATCATGACGTGGGACCAGATGCGCGAACTCGCCGCCGCCGGGGTTACCATTGGTGCGCATTCAGCCTCGCATTTGCACATGCCCGATTATTCCGATCAACGGGCCCGGGACGAAATCGCACAATCCAATGAGCGGTTTCGTAAAGAACTGGGCATAACGCCAACTCTGTTTGCCTATCCTTATGGTGAATCCGGCTCCGCCATCAATGATGTTGTCGCCGATTCAGGATACATCGCAGCATTTGGTCAACACTCCGGGGCGTTTGATGCACTGTACAATCAGTTTGATCTGCCGCGATTTCCGCTGAACGAAAAATATGGCGATATGGGGCGGTTCAAGACCGCCATCAACGCGCTTGCTCTTCCAGTGATCGACCTGACCCCGGATAATACCGTCATCACCGGAACAAACCCGCCAGCCATGGGATTCACACTCAGCAAGCCCATGAAACGGGCCGTCGATATCAGTTGCTTCCTGTCCCACGAAGGCAAAGCCGCTGTCGAGAACCTTGGCGATATCCGGTTTGAAATTCGGGTAGAAACTCCGTTTTCCGGGGGCCGTACACGGCTAAATTGTACCATGCCCGGCTGGGGCGATGATGCGGGCCGATGGTACTGGTTCGGTCGCCAGTTTTATGTTGGAAAATCCGGCTGACGGGAACGAGAACCGTCAGGCAGAAGAATCGTCCGTCAGACGTGCGCCATCAAGGCGGTTCAGCTTGTTAAAGCTGATGAGCGAGCGGATTTCGTTGATGTAATCGACGCCGCGTTCGCTGTAACGGTGCAGCTCGCCGACCAAAACCCGTCCATCCAGCGGTTTATCCTTGCGCCGCAGGTCAGCGCGCAGATCGCGGAATTCCCGATAGGCGCGGTTGGTGTTCAGGTTTCGTGCATATCCACGGACCGAAGCGATCAGATTTGTAAACCGCTTGATCATATGTTCCTCGCCGTCGTCACGCCCATCGGGCACCAGATTGCCGATCGCGAACGTCCATTGTCCGAACAATGCATTGCCCTCGCGGACAAAACGTGACGTGCCCCAGCCGCTTTCCGATGCCGCCTGCGCCATGGCCATTGACGGTGGAATGATATCCACACGTTTCAGCATGGCTGGAATGTCATCGCGGGCGACGCCGTAACGATCACTCATCATCGCAAGCCACAGGCGATCAATGGCCGCAGGTTTTTTGCCGCTGTCAATCTCCCGCTTGAGCGTCAGCAGGCGCATACGGGCAATAAGCAGGTTTTCATTCACCTGTAAAATAAGGGGCAGCACACTCTTGAAAAACAGTGCCTTGCGTTCGGTCGTTTCGCGGACATCAGACAAGTCGTGGGGAATTGCCGCCAGGAAAACCCGAGGCACTCCGGTACCGTCGCCAACAATGGAATCAAGGTCATAGGACAGCGCCGCCGCCACCTGGGCAACTGTCGGGCCGGAACCCTGGTCGCCGACACCGGGCAAAGCTTCGCTTTCTACCGACATGACCGGCATGGAATCAATCGCGATGGACGCCAGCATTTCAAGGCTGGCCTGCGGCGCCCTGATGGTTCCCACAGGGGACATGACCAGCGCCCCCACGGCGCCGACCAATACCAGGCCCGCCGTCAGGCCCAGCATAAACTGCTGAAACCCGGCGATGACACCAAGGGTTGAACGTATCCTTCCCGGCCATGCTTCTCGCGTGGCGTTTTGCGCAATACTGTAATTCAATTTTATCTCTGTACGTGTGTTTGTTTTTTTCACCGGTCCGCCTGCTGGTTCGTTGACACTATCCAACACACGGAACCTTGGCCGGCACGATGTGACTTCTATCACAAGCGCGCCCACTATTCCAGATGGACCGCATTCCCTTATTGGGGTTGTGGCCCTACGAATTCGGGTAACAGAATTTACTCTGCGGCGCGAACTTCCTGAATCTCGGGAATATAGTATTTCAGCATGTTTTCAATCCCGTGTTTCAGTGTCGCAGATGAACTGGGGCATCCGGCGCATGCGCCCTGCATTGTCAGATACACGATCCCGTCTTCAAACCCCTTGAAGACGATATCACCGCCATCCTGTGCCACGGCAGGGCGCACGCGGGTATCAATTAACTCACGAATCTGGGCGACGACTTCACTCTGTTCCCCGTCCGGAACGGCGCTGCTTTCCATGGCGTCCGCATTCACCACCAAGTCACCTGAAGTATAGTGGTCCATAATGGCGCTGAGGATTCGAGGTTTCAGAGCGTCCCAGTCATTATCCGGGTATTTGGTTGCCGTGATAAAATCAGTGCCAAGGAAAACGCCTGCCACGCCTTCAATGGCAAACAGACGTTGCGCCAGCGGCGAACGGGCAGATTCATCGCTCGCGGTGAAGTTAGCGGTTCCAGACTCCATAACGGTGCTGCCCGGCAAAAACTTGAGGGTCGCCGGATTGGGTGTGGCTTCGGTCTGAATAAACATGACGACCAATTCTCCTGTCTTGTTGCGCCGGAATTACACGGATCAAATAATCCGGTCAAGTGCCCTATGTGTACAGAACATGGGATTCATTAGGGCAAAGATCAAGCGTTGGGCGATTGCAGAAACCCGATGATTTCGTGAACGTCATGGATAATTGGCCGGGAGATGGCCCGTGCCCGCTCCGCACCATCGCGCAACACGTCATCCACATAGTCCGGCGCCGCGATCAACCGGCGCATTTCATCCTGGATGGGCGATAATGTCGCCACCGCCAGATCTGACAGGTGCTGCTTGAATGTCGAGAACTGTTCGCCGCCAAATCGGGACAATACATCGTCAACAGATTCGTCGGACAAGGCAGCATAAATGGCCATCAGGTTTGCCGCTTCCGGGCGACCCTCGAAGCCTTCCTTACTGTCAGGGAGTGCCTCGGGATCGGTTTTGGCCTTGCGGATTTTCCTGGCGATTTCGTCGGCATCATCAACCATATTGATACGGGAATACTCCGATGGGTCGGACTTACTCATTTTATTTGAGCCATCGCGGAGCGACATAACGCGGGTTGCCTCACCCGTAATGACCGGCTCGACAATGGGGAAAAAATCAACCCCGAAATCATTGTTGAATTTCTGGGCAATATCGCGCGCCAGTTCCAGATGTTGCTTCTGGTCCTCGCCGACAGGAACGTGGGTACCCTTGTAAGCAAGAATATCCGCCGCCATAAGATTGGGATAGGCGAACAGCCCCACGGATGCATTTTCACGGTTCTTGCCCGCTTTTTCCTTGAACTGGGTCATCCGGCTCAACCAGCCCATGCGCGCAACACAGTTGAAAATCCATGCCAGTTCCGCATGGGCGCTGACCTGGCTCTGGTTGAACACGATGTGTTTTTTCGGATCAACGCCCGCAGCAATCATCGCCGCCGCCACTTCGCGGGTACTGGCGCGCAGCTGTGGCGGGTCTTGCCACGCCGTGATGGCGTGCAGATCGACGACGCAGAAAATGCATTCGTAGTCATCTTGCAACCGGACCCAGTTCCGGATCGCTCCAAGGTAGTTGCCAAGATGCAGGTTTCCGGTTGGCTGTACGCCCGAGAAGATGCGTTGCATGGATATTCCTTCAGCTGGCCGTCAATTGGCCACAGTCATGGTACGAAAGCGCCGCTTTATGGCGTGTACCGGCGGCATGGTCAAGATTGGGTCAGGAAATTGGCGAAGAAGACGAGCGCATGAATGCGCGCAGGTCGGAAAGCCGCGCGGCGCCAGTCAGTTGGGCGCAGAGGCCAAAAACCAGACCCCCGCCAACAACAAGGCCGACAAGCGCCGTGGTTTTGGCGGCCACGTCGCCCGCCAGTTGCGGGGATAAATAGTCCGCACCCACAAAGAGCGCGGCTCCCATCAATCCGGTCGATAATATTACCCGTGCGGCGCGGTCTTTCAGACGGCGGTCCAATATCAAATGGCCTCGCCGCCATAACACGACCGCAAGAACAGAGGCATTTAGCCATGCAGATGCAGCCATGGCCATGGCCAGGCCCACATGCAGGAAGGGGCCCATAAGAACAAGGGCGAGGGCAATGTTCACGACCATCGCAACAACCGAAATCTTCACCGGCGTCCTGGTGTCCTCGCGGGCAAAGAAGCCCGGCGCCAGGGATTTCACCAGCACATAGGCTGGCAGGCCGAACGCATAGGCGGCCAGTGCCGCCGCCGTGGCCGATGTCTGGTCCGGTCCGAACGCGCCGCGTTGAAACAACACCGCAATAATGGGGTCCGCAATGACAAAAAGCGCCACCGTAGCAGGCAGCGTCAGAAGCAATGCAAATTCGAGGGC
>JAJFIE010000043.1 GCA_021775275.1 Rhodospirillales bacterium
GTTTTCTGGAACCAGCGCAGCAGCATGATGGAAACAAGGCTGCCAGCGTGCAGGCTGGTCGCCGTGCAATCATATCCTACATAGGCGGTCACTACGCCTTTCGAAGCAAGCGCATCCAGCGCATCCAGGTCCGTGCATTGATGCATGAAGCCGCGGTTTACGATGGTGTTAAGGAAATCCGATTTAAAAGATGTCATGGCCCGTGCAGTCTCTTGTCGCGCATGGGTTTATGATATCAGGGGGCGAAGTGCAATCCCCAGCCGGATATTCGCTGTATTCAGGATAAAGAGCGAGGGTTAACAGCATGATGGATGACGGGTTCTTGACGGCAATCGGATTGATGAGCGGCACCTCCATGGATGGTGTCGATGCGGCGTTGGTGAAAACTGATGGGCATCAGGTTACGGTGCTGGGAGCGACAGCGTTTATCGCCTATGAGCCAGGGTTTCGAGGGGCCTTGAAAATGCTGTTAAGGGCGGACCCGGAAAACATGCCGTCGTATGATCATATTGTCGGTGAGTTGACGGCGCTGCATGGGGACGCTGTAGAGACGTTGTTGGCGGACGCCGGAATGGCGCGTTCGGATGTCGATGTTATCGGTTTTCATGGCCAGACCGTATTTCATGCACCGGATCAGGGTGTCACCCGGCAATTGGGGGACGGCCAGAGCCTTGCGAACCAGACAAGGGTCCCGGTGGTTACCGACTTCCGTCGTGCCGATGTCGCCGATGGTGGGCAGGGTGCGCCATTTGCGCCGCTCTATCATGCGGCACGGGCGCGGAGCCTCGAGCGGCCGCTGGCGGTATTGAATATCGGTGGTGTGGCAAACATTACCTGGCTGGGATCACAAGAAGATGAAGATATCTGGGCCTTCGATACCGAGCCGGGGAGCGCGTTACTTGATGATTGGGTAAGCCGCCATGGGCGTGGTGACTATGATGCAGACGGAGCATTGGCTGCCAGAGGAACGGTGAATGATGCCGCGCTAGCCGAATTGATGATGCATCCATACTTTCGGTTGCCCCCGCCTAAATCTCTTGATCGTAACGATTTCAGTCCGTCGCCCGTATCGGCGTTGTCAGTAGAAGATGGTGCGGCGACCCTGACAGCATTTACTGTACGCACCATCGCCATGGCGCTGGATCACCTTCCCGAGGCGCCTGTTCGATGGCTAGTGTGTGGTGGTGGCCGCCGGAATGCGACGATTATGGGTATGCTGAATGATTGCCTGGGCGCGCCCGTTGACCCGGTCGAGCGGGTCGGATGGTCAGGTGACCATCTGGAAGCCGAGGCGTTTGGGTTTCTGGCCGTACGGTCAATCAAGGGCCTGCCGTTGAGTGTGCCCACGACGACTGGCGTCGCCCGACCCCTGTCTGGTGGAATCCTGTTCCAACCGGAAGAGTAAATCCGGCTCGGACGGGTGGCTGAACTATGCCGCCTCGACGAGGGATTTTTCCAGATAATCGTCGATGTGTCCGACCAGTTCGTCCAGGTGGTTCTTGAAGAAATGATTGCATCCCTTGACCACACGGTAGTCGATGGTGATGTTCTTCTGGCTGGACAGTTTCTGGGCCAGCTTGTCAACCGAGCCCACGGGCACGACTTCATCATCCGAGCCATGCACGATCAAACCGGAGGCCGGGCAGGGGGCCAAGAAAGTGAAGTCGTTGGAACTGGCTGGCGGTGCGATTGAAATGAAGCCGGTAATCTCGGGCCGTCGCATCATCAACTGCATGGAAATCCACGCACCGAAGGAAAAGCCTGCGATCCAGCAGGCCGGTGCATTGGGATTGTGCATCTGCATCCAGTCCAGGGCCGAGGCAGCGTCGCTTAACTCTCCCTGACCATTATCAAAAACGCCCTGTGAGCGCCCAACGCCACGGAAATTGAACCTGAGAGTGGAAAATCCGCGTTGCACAAAGTTCTGATACAGCGCGTAAACCACCTTGTTATTCATGGTGCCGCCGTGCTGCGGATGGGGGTGCAAAATAAGCGCAATGGGGGCGCTATGTTGTTTTGCGTGCTGATAACGTCCTTCGATACGACCGTCGGGGCCGTTGAAAATAACTTCTGGCATGGCGTTCCTGTTGGCTCTCTAGGGCTGGTTTGGGCAACAAATGGTGCCTAAACCGGTGTAAAACCCTAAATGAATTCTGGTTAAATGTCGGCTAACTCAAATGAATTAACGACATAAACTTGATTAACTTAGTCGGGATTACTATATTTCTGATTATCATGTAATGCCCGGTATTTCTGGCGTGTCCGACGTCCCTGTTTCGGGTGGCAGGGTATCCTCGGACCTTAGTAAAATAGTCAAAGTTCCATCATGTTCAAGAACTTAAAGGAAGATGTGCAAGCGTTCATGGAACGCGATCCGGCGGCCCGCTCAACATTGGAAATCATCCTGTGTTATTCGGGATACCATGCCGTTGCGTTTTATCGGCTGAATCACTGGTTGTGGGAGGCGAATTTTCGACTGCTCGCACGGTTTATTTCCCAAATCGGGAAGATGCTGACCGGCATTGAAATTCACCCCGGTGCATCCATTGGCCGGCGCTTTGTCATTGATCACGGTATGGGGGTCGTTATTGGCGAAACCTCGATCATAGGCGACGATGTCACTCTTTATCATGATGTGACGCTCGGCGGGATTGCGCCGTCGGTGGATTCCGAAACCCAGGTCGGTCAGAAACGTCATCCGACCATCGAAGATGGTGCGATCATCGGGTCGGGTGCGGCGATCCTTGGCCCCATTGTTATCGGCGAAGGCGCCAAGATTGGCGCCAACTCAGTGGTAACGAAACCTGTCCCTGCAGGAACCACGGCAGTGGGTATTCCGGCACGGGTCGTGATGCCAAAAGACAAGAGCAAAATCAAGGATTTCGTCGCCTATGGCACGTTGGCGGACGGACCTGATCCTGTCATTCAGACCATTGATGATCTGCGGCGTCAGATTGGCACGCTGGTTGGGCGTATCGAGGAACTGGAAGGTCAGATGGACGAACCGGAAAAGAAATCCAAACGATCACGATCAGGCAGAAAACCGGACTCAGGTTCCGGTCAAAAGAAAGCATGTTGAACTGTAACGACAGTCACTTTCGAACGTTTATCCCCATGCGGGAAGGAGAAAGGCAGTGAAACTCAGCACAAAGGGACGGTATGCCGTGATGGCCATGGCGGATCTGGCGACCAATTCGGTAGGCAAGCCAATCGCCCTGGCCGATGTTGCAGATCGCCAGGAGATTTCGCTTTCTTACCTTGAACAGCTTTTCGGTAAGTTGCGGCGCGGCGGTTTGGTGAAAAGTGTTCGTGGTCCAGGCGGCGGGTATCTCATCGCCCGGGATCTGGCGAACGTCCGTATGTCGGATATCATTCTGGCGGTGGATGAACCCATCAAGGTGACGCGATGTCAGCCGGGATCACCTGCCGGTTGTCAGGGTACAAAAGGCCGATGCCTTACCCATGATTTATGGCAGGAGCTCAGCAACCAGATTTATCTGTTTTTGAGTTCCGTATCCCTCGCCGATGTTATTGATCGCCGGGTTCTCGGAACCAGTGGCGCCTTGTTCCAGCGTGACAATCCTTGTGCCATTACGGACGCATCCGGTGATGATGACGTGACGCGAACCGCCGCCCAGTAAACCAGAATGCATAGGCTGCCTGTGATGAACGAGAGCGTGTATCTCGACAATAACGCGACTGCGCCGACCCGGCCGGAAGTTATCCGGGCGGTGGGAAATGTCATGGCGGCGGTCGGGAATCCATCGTCGGTCCACGGCCATGGGCGGCAGGCAAAAAAGATACTGGAACAGGCTCGTGCCAATGTTGCCGCCCTTTGTGGCGTCCAGCCGGACGCTGTCGTCTTTACCAGTGGCGGCACGGAAGCCAATAACATTGTGCTGCGCGGCGCGGGACGGCGGCGTGTATTGATGTCCGCCGTGGAACATCCGTCGGTCAGGGACGCCTGTCCAGATGCGGAAATCGTACCTGTCAATCATTCCGGGGTGATTGATCTGGATGCCCTGGAAGCCATGTTGAAGGCAGGCGACACTCCGACGCTGGTTTCCGTCATGGCGGCCAACAATGAAACGGGTGTTATCCAGCCGATCTCGCAAATCGCCTCACTGGCCCACCAGTATGGCGCCCTGGTTCATTGTGACGCGGTGCAGGCAGCGGGAAAGATTAATGTCGATGTTGCTGATATGGGCGTGGATTTTCTGGTCATATCCTCGCACAAGATCGGTGGGGCCGCCGGATGTGGCGCGCTGATCAATGTTCATGATTTGCCTCTGGAGCCGCTGGTTCGAGGCGGCGGTCAGGAACGCAAGGTGCGGTCCGGCACAGAAAACCTCATAGGAATCGCCGGGTTCGGCGCAGCGGCGGCAATCGTCCGTGAGTGCGGTGCTATGGAAATGGCGCGTCTGTGTAGTATGCGGGATCAGTTGGAACGCGATGTTGCTTCACGGGTTCCTGTGGTCCGGGTGGTTGGTGCAGATGCTGAACGACTTCCCAATACCAGCTGCATGGTTTTGCCCGGTATCGCCAGCGAGACTCAAGTTATGGCGCTTGATCTGGCGGGTATATCGGTGAGCGCGGGCTCCGCCTGCTCATCAGGCAAGGTGTCGGTCAGTCCGATACTTGATGCCATGGGATATAGCGAAGAGGAGGCGTCTGCCGCCATTCGGATCAGTTTTGGCTGGGCCAATAACGAGACAGATGTTGAACGGTTTGCCGATGCCTTCGTCGCACTGTATGAACGCGCCCGGGATCGTCAGAGCGCCGCATGATAATCATTATGAAAACCTTGGAAAAGATGGAATAGAAACACATGGCGGCAACCGCTGAGACAGTCGGCAAGGTAAACGATCTCGCTGATGAAAAGTACAAATACGGATTCACGTCCGATATCGAATCCGATATGGCGCCCAAGGGGCTGAATGAAGATACGATCCGCTTCATTTCGGCCAAGAAGGAAGAGCCGGAATGGATGCTGGAATGGCGTCTGAAGGCCTTTGCTTATTGGAAGACCATGCCGGAGCCCAAGTGGCAGAAGCCCGAGATCAACGAGATCGATTATCAGGACGCGTACTATTATGCCGCGCCGAAAAGCATGAAGGATGGTCCAAAAAGTCTGGACGAGGTCGACCCCCAATTATTGGAGGTCTATGAGAAGCTTGGTATTCCTCTGAAAGAGCAGGAAATGCTGGCCGGTGTTGCGGTTGATGCCGTATTCGACAGCGTATCCGTGGCGACCACGTTCAAGGCCAAGTTGGAAGAAGCGGGTGTCATTTTCTGCCCCATTTCGGAGGCCATCAAGAAGCACCCTGATCTGGTGCAGAAGTACATGGGCAGCGTGGTTCCCTATTCCGACAATTACTTCGCGACACTGAATTCGGCAGTGTTTACGGACGGTTCTTTCGTGTACGTGCCCAAGGGCGTTCATTGCCCCATGGAACTATCCACCTATTTCCGTATCAATGAAGCCAACACCGGCCAGTTTGAACGTACATTGATCATTGCGGATGAGGGCTCCTACGTCAGCTATCTGGAAGGTTGCACAGCCCCCCAACGCGATGAAAACCAGCTTCACGCCGCCGTGGTGGAACTGGTCACCCACGATGACGCGGAGATCAAATATTCAACGGTTCAGAACTGGTATCCCGGTGATGAAGAGGGTAAGGG
>JAJFIE010000421.1 GCA_021775275.1 Rhodospirillales bacterium
ACACATCGGCCATTCAGTCCGACATGGGCGGCGCCATGAATATCGCCGACACCAGTCTGATCGGCGCGTATCAGCTAGCCAGTTCCACAGGCTCAACCATCATCAACCTGGCCTCCCCCGGGACGCTCGACGGCACATATAATGCCGGAACCACCCCCGCGACGCCGGTGACCCTCGCCAACGATCCCATTTTCATGGCCGAGGACGCGACACTTAATGGCGCCATTAACGTTACCGACATCGACGGTGATGTGACCTTCTTCTACAGCGTCGCCAACCAGGGCCTCAACGGTTCCGTCAATGTCCAGAACGACGGCACCTGGCAGTACAACCCGAACCCGGATTTCGTCGGCACGGATACGTTTGATATCGAAGTCTTCGACGGCGAGGGCGGCTCGACCATCCAGACCGTCACCGTCGATGTAAGGCCCGTCAACGACGCGCCACAGGTGCTCGGCGCATCGGGCGCCGGCGGGGCGCTACAGATGGATGGGGCCGATGACAAGGTCACCATCAGCGATGGTTCCACGTTCGCCACCGGCGCCGGCGACTTTACCTACGAAGTCTGGTTCAACACGGCGCTGACCGCGACCCGTCAGGATTTGTTGAGCATTGGCACGGCCACCACCAACAACGGCGCGCAGCTCTTTGTAGACACTGCCGGAATTCTGCAATTCGACCTGGTCAACGTACCCGGATTCGGCGGCGGCGCTGCCGTCACGGACGGACTCTGGCACCATGCGGCGGTCAGCTACGATTCGTATTCCGGTACGACGACCCTTTACCTTGACGGGGCTTCGGTCGGCTCATCAACGGCCCTGACGCCGGACATCCTGAGTGGCCCGGCCTATGTCGGCGGCACCTTCGGCGCCAGTAATTTCTTCGACGGTCAGATTGACGACGTCCGCATCTGGAATGACGTCCGTTCGGGCGGTGAAATTAACGACAATTATCAATTGGCCGCACCCGCCGATGAGACCGGGCTGGTCGCCAATTATCACTTCGACGACGTGGAACCCGACGGCGTCACCATTCTGAACGAAGTCGCGGGCGGGCCCGTGGCGCAGTTGGGCGACGGCGGTACGACTCCGGCGACGGAGCCAACCTTGCTGGGGTCCAACGTCATCGGTCGTGCGCTCGATTTCCCGGGGTCGGCGTCTTACGCCAGCCAGAGCCTGGCCGCCGACGTTCTGACCAACCAGGTCACTTTGGAATTGAACGTCAACTTCGATCTGGTGACCGGTCAGCAGAACATGGCCAATTTGGGCTCCCAGACCGACGGCACACCGCGGCTCGTGCCCTTCAAGGCCGATAGCGCCGATGCAACCAATCCCAACGAATTTGCACTGTTCCTTAGTGACAACGCCGGGGGGGGACAGAGCATCGTGTCGGGCGTCACTGCCGAAGCCAATACCTGGTACCATGTAGCGGTCACGTATGATGGCGTCACGGCCCGCATGTACGTCGATGGCAATGAAGTTATCACTCAGGCGTTGTCCAACTTCAGCTACGACGCAGGCGATTTCGTCGCCTTGTTCATGGGCGCTAACGACGGTAGTGGCTTCTTTGTTAACGGCAAGATATCCGACGTCCGCGTTTGGGATGTGGCGCGTTCCATGGGCGATATCCAGGATAACATGAACGACTTCGTTGATGCGAACGACCTGAATTTAATCGCCAATTTCCGCATGGACGACAGCGCAGCGCCGACTGCCCCGACAACAATCATCAATGCAGTCGATGGTTCGACGGCGGCGGTCGTCGGTGGCGCAATCTTTGCCGACACGTCACCTGACATCTACGATACCGAGATTTCCACGCCCGAAGGTGCGTCGATCCTTGGTGATCTGTTGACGGTTGATGCGGAAGGCGACGCCATCACCATCACGGCGGTCACAGCTCAGGCGACCAGCGGCGGCACAGTGGATATCAACGCAGACGGCACCTTCAAGTATACGCCGAATCTGGGCTTCTCCGGGTTCGACAGCTTCACTGTGACGGTCACCGACAGCTTCGGCGCAACAAACACGCAGACCATTACCGTCGAGGTGGTGCCCGATCTGGTCGTTAACACGCTCGACACCGATGCGGCCACGGACTGGCAGACGGCGGCAAACTGGTCACTCGGCACGCTACCCGATGCCACCAGTCTGGCGACCCTGACCGGTGCGGCGACGGCGAGCTACGCCAGCGGCACCGATACCATCGGCGCGCTGGATGCTCAGGCCGACCTGTCAGTATTGGGTGGGGCGCTGACGGTTGACACCGACGCCACCTTTGCCACGGGTGCGACCCTAAGCGTGAGTGGCGCCGCCGCCATGACCATCAGCGGCGATGCCACTTTCAACGATTCAGTGACGGTCTCGGGCGGCAGCGCGCTGAACCTGAACGGCGCCTCTGTGATCACCGCCGCGGCCGGCGGCATGACACTTGTCGATGGCGCGACCATCGGCGGCACCGGCACGCTGACCAACACCGGCGCGTTCCTGACCAGCGAAACCACCAATACACAGGTCAATCTTCTGACCATCAATCCCGACTTCGTGAATGCCCCGGGGGCAACGTTCAAGATTGACACCACGTCGGGCTTCAACCAGCCGACCAACCTCACCTTCGGCGGCAATCTCACCAATGACAGCCTCATCGAGTTGACCAGCAGCACGGCCTTCAACACCGGCAACACCATCACCGTCGGCGCTGGTCTGCTGCATAACATGGCGTCCGGCGTGATCCTGTCGACGCTGGGAGGGTCCGCCACCGACGTCACCCATACCATCGACGCGACGATCCTCAACGACGGCACTATCGATGTTGATCAGGACCTGAACATCACCAACACGGGCCGTACCTTCGACAGCACCGCTGGCGCCATCGACGTGCTGACTGGCCAAACCCTGACCATCACCGATGGCACCACGAAGATCAGCAACGACGGCTCTTTGCTCGGCGGCGGCACCATAACCCTGTCCGGCACGCAAACCCTCGATGTCACCGGTCTGCTGACGCTTGGACCGACCAGCCCGAACCTGTCATTCGCGGGCGTCGTAACGGTCGATGCTTTCAGCGCGGGCACCGCCTTTACCATACAAAACGGCGCGTCCCTGACCCTCACCGGCGATGACTTCAACGCCAACATCGATCTGGTCAATCAGGGTACTCTCAGGGTAGAAGGTTTCAGCAACTTATCCGCCGCCGATAATCAGGTCTTTGTCAACGGACCGTTCACCAATGCCACCGGGGCCTTGCTTGTGATCGACGTGTTCACAGGCGTCAATCAGGTTCCGGAACTGATTATTGCCAACGGATTCGCCAACGACGGCGCCATTCGATTTGAAAGCACAACTGACTTCGATACCGGCGGGCTGCTAAGCCTGACGACCGGTGTAATCACCAATAATGGCATCATCGAAACCCTGAATTCCGACAGTATCGGCGCACCGGTTCACACCATCAACGCCGGAATCGTCAACACCGGCACCGGCATTATCAATATCGCGGCGGACACCGCCGTGACGAACACCGCACGGGTGTTCGATATTGCCGCCGGTTCGGTCGATATCGTCGCCGCCAGCACCCTCACCATCAACGACGGCACGACGCGCATCGGCGATGCCATGACCTTCAGCGGCGCTGGCCTCCTGGAACTGGCGGGCACACACTCTCTCGACATCGCTACCGGTGGCTTTACGCTGGATAGCACCGAGCCGGACTTGTCCTTCTCGGGCGATGTGATCGTGAATGCGGCGGTCGCAGCCACCAGTTTCACGGTCGGCGGCGGTAAAACCCTGACCCTTACCGGCGACGATTTCGGCGCCAATGTCGATCTGACCAACCAGGGCACGTTACGCGTGCTGGCCGACGTCAACGGCGCCGTAGACATCAACGATGTGAACATCAGCGGACCCTTCGCCAACGCCGTCGGCGCGGTGTTTGAGATTGATCTCGCGGCTGGCGTCAATGTCGCACCAACCGTGACGATCGCCTCGGGTTTCACCAATGACGGCACCATCCGGCTCGACAGCAACACGGGCTTCGCCACCGGCGCAACCCTCAGCGTCACCGGTGGCACGATCACCAACTCAGGCACCGGCGTCATCGAGACCCTCAATTCCGACGCCACCGGACTGCCGACCCACACCATCAACGCCAGCCTGGTGAACAATGCCGGCGGCACCATCAACATCGGTGTCGACACAGTCATCAACGGCAACATCACCAACGCCGCAGATATCAAGATCGCCGACGGCGTGAACCTGACCATCAGTGGCGCCGTTACGCTAAACAATACCGGCACCATTGACGGTGACGGCACCCTGGCGTTGAGTGCGGGTGCTATTCTCAACAACAACGGCACCATCGAGGTCGGCGGCGTCAACCAGGTTGGCGATTTCACCATCAGCGGCGGTGATTTGGGCGCCACTGCGGCGACCCCGAACGCCTTGCATTTCGATATCCAAGGCACCACGGCGGTAACCCAGTATGATACCCTCACCGTTAACAATCTGGATCTTAGCGATTCGACGGCAAACACCCTGGAACTGGACTTCACAGGATTGACGCCAGCGGATGGCGACAGCTTCCAGATTATCAATACAACAGCGTTGCCCAACGGCGTGTTCGACGCCATCAACGTCATCGGCCTGGCTAGTGGGTTCGATGTGACGGTCTCCTACAGTGCGACCGGTGTCACGGTAAATCTTGTGACGCCGCCCGTGGTTTCGAGCACGACAGTGGGCTCAGGCCCCATGATCGGCGATCCGGCGTTCCTGGTGAACACGGAGGTTCTGGGCAACCAGCGGGACGTCGATGTGACGGCGCTTGACGATGGTGGTTTCGTCGTCACCTGGGGTGCGTTCAGCGCTCCGATCAACAACGGTTTCGTCGCCCAGCGTTACAACGCGGACGGCACACCCAATGGCGGTGAATTCCTGATCAGCCCAACCTTCCCCAATGGTAATTTCCACTCGACCATTGGCCTGGAAGGCGGCGGCTTCGTCAGCGCTTGGCGCGACATTTCGGTGGACACCAGCGGTGATATCGTCGCCCGCATTTACGACTCGACCGGCCAACCCGTCGGGGCGGAGTTCATCCTCACACCCGACCCGACCGGCATCCAGGCAAATGCGCATTTGGCGGCACTTCCGGGCGGCGGTTTCGTCGCGACCTGGGGAGAGGCCGAGATCGTCGCGCAGAGCTTCGATGCCTCGGGCAACACGGTGGGCAGCGAAATCACCGTCAATACAAACCAGGATTCGAGCCAACAATTGTCGGTCGTTACCGGTCTCGCTTCGGGTGGTTTCGTCGTTGCCTGGCAAACCCTGACGACGTCCGACACAGATACCAGTTCGTTCGGTATCGCGGCGCAAATCTTCGATAACACCGGCGCCCCTGTGGGTGGTGAGTTCCAGGTCAACACCACCATCATAGACACCCAGGAAAAACTGGACATTGTCGAACTGGAGAACGGCAATTTCGTCATCGTCTGGCGGACCATCGACGGGAGCTTCCTGGCGCCGAACCTGTCCGGCCAGATCTACACCGCCGCCGGTGTAGCAGTGGGTACGGAGTTCCAGATCCATACCGAACAGAACGCGGCCCTGGACAATCCCTCGGTCGAATCATTGCCCGACGGCGGCTTCGTTGTCGCATGGCAATCCCTGGACTCGACGGGCAGCAATGGCACGATCGCGGCGCAGCGGTTTGATGCTGCGGGCACCAAGGTGGGCGCCGAGACCGAAATCAACACCTTCACCACCATCATCCAGAAGGACCCCGCCGTTGCGCTCCTGGACAGCGGCGACTTCGTCGTTGCCTGGGAACACAACAGCACGGCGCTCGGCGACACTCAGGGCGAGGGTATCGCCGCACGCATCGTGAAATTTGCTGGCGATCCGTACGCCGAAGGCGATGCACCTCAGGTGGTTGATGCGGGTCTGGTTCTGAGCGACGTCGGCAGTGCTAACCTGACCGGGGCCACCGTATCGATCGGTACTGGCTTTGTTACAGCAGAGGATGTGCTGGCATTCACCGACACCGTCAACATCACCGGCACTTACGTCCAGGCCACGGGCATCCTGACGCTCTCCGGCACGGACACCGTCGCCGCCTATGAAGCCGCGTTGCGCTCTATCACCTATCAGAACATCAACGCCGCGACAGCCACCACCGGGACCCGGGATATTTCGTTCCAGGTTGATGACGGCACGACCTTATCGACCCCGTTCATCGTGACGCTTGATGTGATTGATCCGCCAACAATTAACGACCTGGACGGTGACACGCTCGCCTATATCCAGGGTGATGGCGCGGTGGTAATTGACGACGTTACGGCATTGGCTAGCGTGACCGACACCGACAGTCCCGACCTCAACGGCGGTTCCATAACGGTTGCCATCACGGCAGGCTTGGACGCTACCGAAGATCAACTAGGCTTTGGCGGCACCGTAGCGCTCAGCGGTACCGTCGCTGGCAGCACGGTAACAGTCAATGCGACCCAAATCGGCACATTGGCGATTGACCTTGTTGTGGGCGGCAATCTCGTGATTGACTTCAACGCCAGTGCAACGCTAGCCAACGTGAACGATCTGCTCCGTGGGCTGACATACGAGAATATCGATACCACCGCGCCAACCGCCGGTGCGCGGACGATCAGCGTCACCATCGACGACGGTTCGGGCGGTATTAGCATCCCCGCCAGTGTTACAGTGACGGTGAGCCAGACGACAACCACGGTCGGTAGCGCAGTGGACGGTTATATGGCGGGCGCCACGGTATTCGCCGATACCGATGATGATCTGTTCCTGGATGCGGGCGAAGTGAACGACCTGACCGACGGCACCGGCGCCTTCACCCTGACCGACGGCGTTGGCGATCTGGTACTCACCGGCGGCATCGATATTTCCACGGGCGTCGCCTTCGAAGGCGTGATGCGCGCGCCTGAGGGCTCGACGGTGATCACACCACTGACCACCCTGGTGTCGGCGCGCATGGACGCCGGTCAAACCCAGGCCAATGCTATCAGCGACGTGATTACCGCCCTCGGTCTGCCTGTCGGTGTGGATATCCTGAATATCGATCCGGTGGATGCGACGCTCAACGGCGCTGGCACGGCGGCGGACGACGGTCGCGCCCTGATGGCGGCGGGGGTCAAGGTTCAGAACCTGCTGGTTATCGTACAAAGCGCGTTGTTCGGCGCCGATCCCGCCATTCCGGATGCCGACGCCTATTCGGCCGCGGTCCGGGCATTACAGAATCTGGTCGCCGTGCAGGGTGCGCTGACGGATCTGTCGAACGCCACACAGATGCAAAGCCTGATCAGCGATGCCGGGGTTGAGGCCGGACTGATCACAGGGACGCAGACCATCCTTGACGGTTTCGCCGACGAGGTCGCAACGGTTATCACCGATCTGTCCACCGAAATCGACCAGCAGGTCGCCACAGGCAGTGTGACCACAGCATTCCTTACAGACATGGCCCAGGTCGGGCAGGTGGCGCAAAACAATGCCGCCCTGGCCGTCGAAGACGCCATAACCTCCGGCCTGCAAACCAACGTGGATCAGGCTGTCACCGACTTCACCGGCACAAACCTGGATGCTGCCGTGGCCACCGCCGCCAATACAGTCGGCGACGTGGACGGCGGCATTACCGGCGACGATACGCTGGGCGATACCCTGACGGGCACCACCGGGGATGACTTCATCGCCGGGTTGGGCGGAGCCGATACGATCGACGGGCTGGGCGGCAACGACATTTTGGTGGGCGGTGACGACAATGACACCCTGACCGGCGGCGCGGGCAACGACCGGTTCGTCATGGCGTTTGCAGACATCGGCACCGACGCCATTACCGATTTCGGTGATGGCGACACCGTCGATGCGTCTGACTATATCCTTAACGGCGCGTCCCTGGTCCTGACGCAGGTCGGCGCCGATGTGGTCCTGCAAGACACGACCAATACCCAGGATATCGCGATCATCCAGAACAAGCTGGTCGCTGATCTGGTTCTCGATTTGGTTGAGGGCGCCGTTTCGGTCGTGCCGACAGCGCCAACGGCGAGCAACCTGAGCGCCATTGAAAGTACAGGCGAAGCCGCTGTCGCCCTTGATCTGATCGATCTGGTGGTTGCTGACCTCAACGGCGATATTATCAACGTGAGCCTTACGCTGGATGACGTGGCGGCAGGCGCCCTGTCTGCCGGTAGTTCAGGCTTGGCATCGGCGGTCTATAATCCCATCACCGGTATCTGGACGGGATCCGGACCGGTGGATGATCTGAATACGTTGTTGGCCAGCGTCACCTTTACACCAACTGGCGCATTCAGAGGGGTCGTCTCCATTGGAACATCGGTGGATGACGGCACGTCGGCGCCTCTGCTCGGGACCAGGACAGTCTTCGTTTCTGACAGCACGGCATCAACGTCACAGACAGACATCCTCACAGGAGCGGCAACCGACGATACACTGACCGCAGGGAGCGGTGACGACTTGCTGGATGGCGGCGCGGGCATCGACACCCTTACGGGCGATAACGGCAGTGATGTTCTTATCGGTGGTGGTGGCGACGACGCTCTCGACGGCACAGGACTTGACGCTGGCATTGATGTCGCAGTGTTCAGCGGAAATTCGACCGATTATACAGTGGTTAACCTCGGCGGCGGTGTATTTACGGTGACAGACAATGTCGGCGCCGACGGGACCGATACCCTTACCGATGTGGAGCAGATTCAATTCCTCGGTGACAGCGTAACGCAAAACCTTGAGTACGATCTACGTGGCGATTCGACAGCGAACACGCTGACCGGCGCAGAAAACAATGACACCCTTGATGGCGTTGGTGGTGACGATACGCTCAGCGGCCTGGCTGGTGACGATAATCTCACCGGCGGCAGCGGCAACGATATCCTCGACGGCGGGTCTGGCGTGGATAGCTTGACCGGTGACGGCGGCAACGACGTCATGACCGGCGGTTCGGGCAGCGACATGATCGACGGCACGGGACTTGACGCTGGCATCGATGTCGCAGTGTTCAGCGGAAACTCGACCGATTATACAGTGGTCAACCTCGGCGGCGGCGTGTTTACGGTGACAGACAATGTCGGCGCCGACGGGACCGATACCCTTACCGATGTGGAGCAGATTCAATTCCTCGGTGACAGCGTAACGCAAAACCTTGAGTACGATCTACGTGGCGATTCGACAGC
>JAJFIE010000422.1 GCA_021775275.1 Rhodospirillales bacterium
TTGATTTCGATTGCCGCGAGGCATTGAAAACCTGTTCTGTTCCCATTCATGCCATGGCTTTTTCCGAAGACGTGCAGACGCCGCCCTCCATGGTTCGCGTGGTGTCGGAATGCGCCAAAGATGGTCATTACCATGAAATTCCCGGCCTCGGTCATGTTTCACTCACGCGCCATCAACCGGATGTGGTAAATGCAAAAATTGCCGAAATTATCGAGACTCTGTCATGACAGACATCACGCATTTCCCCAGGGATGACAGCACCAATGGGTGGTCTCGTATTCTGCCGGAACGCAAACCAAACCCTCCCTTGGGCAATGACATCACCGCCGACTGGATCATCATCGGCGGTGGGTTCGCCGGACTGGCCGCCGCGCGCCGGTTGGCCGAAAACCGGCCCCAGGACCGGGTCGTGCTGGTGGACGCCAGCGCGGCGGGGGAGAACGCATCGGGACGCAACAGTGGCTTCGCCATTGACCTGCCCCATAATGTTGGCAGCGCACTCGATGAGCTGGAAGGCTCGCACCGCTTTATGGAGTTGGCCCGCGCCGCCATCGATTACAACGAAGCCATTGTTGAGCGCCATGACATCCCGTGCGATTGGGGCCGCCGGGGGAAGTATCATGCCGCCGTCACGCAACGTGGTACATATGAAGTTCTGGTGCCGTTCATGGCGGAACTGGATGCTCTGGGCGAGCCTTACCGCCTGATCGAAGGCGATGATCTGGCTGCCGA
Organism: Rhodospirillales bacterium; assembly: GCA_021775275.1. GTDB lineage: Bacteria > Pseudomonadota > Alphaproteobacteria > Rhodospirillales > Casp-alpha2 > JAJFIE01. The sequence continues at coordinate 733 of JAJFIE010000422.1, forward strand.
GATTGGTACACCCTATTACACGGCGGCGGTCTACACGCCGGGCTGCGTGCTTATGAACCCGGCGGCACTGTGTCGAGGGCTGGCGGATACTCTGCCATCCAACATCACCCACTATGAACAGACGCCGGTGACTGGCGTTGATTATACAAACGGCGTGACGGTGACGACGAAGAACGGCTCTGTCCGGGCGCCCAAACTGATTCTGACCGTGAACGGTTTTGCCGGAGAGTTCGGGCACTTCAAGGGGCGACTGCTTAATTTCGCCGCCTATGGCAGCCTGACGCGGTCGTTGACAGTCGAAGAACGTGCGGTTTTGGGCGGCAAGGATGACTGGGGCCTGACGCCCGCCAATGCCTTTGCCGGGATTACCATGCGACTTACCCGTGATCACCGTCTGCTGATCCGCCAGAATATTCACTACAATCCCGGCATGGATATCACCGACGCCCGGCGTGCCGCCGTGCAGCGTGATCACCAGCGCCTGTTCCATCACCGCTTTCCCATGTTGCCCGATGTAACCATGGAACACACCTGGACGGGTTACCTGTGCCTGTCGCGAAACAGCGCGCCGGGCTTTGGTCAGGTCGCACCGGGGGTTTATACCGCCGTGTGCCAGAACGCGGTCGGCCAGACCAAGGGCACCATCGGCGGTGTCCTGGCCGCCGACATGGCGTGCGGTGAAGACAATCCCCTGATTGCCCATATGGAAAGCCTGGGGACGCCAGATATATTGCCACCACGCCCGTTTTTGGATATAGGCGTCCGCGCCCGCTTCGCGTGGGAACTGTTTACCAACCGGCACGAAGCCTGAAGCAGAAAGGACCAGCATGACCATTACCAATATGACCAATGCCAATATGATTAATGATAGGCGGGGCGCCGAGCGAGCGAGCCCTGACCGGCGAAGCCCGGAGCGAAAAAGTTTGGGCGCACCCGGGAACTACCTTGAAGAACTGGGTGGTCGGGAATGTCTCGAGCGGGTTCACACAATCTTTTACGACAAACTGTTCGCGCATCCGTGGCTGGGTAAGTTTTTTGAAGGCAAGAAACGTTGGTTGCTGGAAGAACAGCAGACCGAATTCCTGATGGGTGTCTTTGGCGGGCCGAGGATATATGGCGGTCGGGGTCCGCTGGAAGCCCACCAGCACATGTTCATCACCGCAGAAATTTTTGACATTCGCCACGAGTTGTTGCGGGAATCCCTGGCTCAGGCGAAAGTGCCGGAACACATGCAGGAACGCTGGTTGCGCGCCGATCAGAGCATGCGCCGGGCTGTGGAAAAAGAAACAACAGATCAGTGCCGGGGGCGCTATAACAACGAAGCCATCATGGTGATTCCGAAACCCTGATACTCAAGGGCACGAATAATGAACGAAGGAAAATGCCTGTGTGGCGGCGTCACCTGGGAATTCAGTGATGAGCCCTTTGCCGCCCACAAAGCCGGGTAGCATCTGTTCTGACCCCGTTCAAGGTTCTCCGGCTATGTATCCGGTGGGCTGTGAACCAGAGGTCTGGATGGAAGGTTTCAGCCGAACAGGCTCAGGATTATTTTTTCCGATCCACCGGCGAAAGACAGGGTTGCGCCCTTCAGGTTCTGACCGACGTCGGAGGCCAGCTGCGTGGCCGCCTGTTCGGTCAGGATTGATTTTTCCGGCGTCCGTTCGGTGGGCGGGGAGGCCTTGGCCAATTGTTCGGTCCTGGGATCGACATCGACCTGCACGGCCTCGTCTGCCTGTTTGACCGTCGCTTGAGGTGCGCTTTCGCTCCTCTTGCCGTATACCGCAGCGGCCTTTTGAAGGGCGATAAGATCATTTATCTGTGGGGTCGTGACTTTAAGGTCCGCCATCGTCGTTCTGCCAATCCAGTCTGTTCGGCCCATAATCGCGGGACGCCGTACAAGCCGAAGTTCCTCAGGCGGC
>JAJFIE010000423.1 GCA_021775275.1 Rhodospirillales bacterium
GGGGGACGGACAGGAACGAAACGGCGAAGCGGGTGGGTGAGACGCTGGAACTGGTCAAGCTGACCGGCCTCGACAAGCGCAAACCGAACCAACTTTCCGGTGGTCAGCGCCAACGTGTCGCCCTGGCCCGCGCCCTGGTCACAAGACCGCGTGTTCTGTTGCTTGATGAACCTCTAAGCGCGCTGGACAGGACCTTGCGTGTGGAGATGGAAGTTGAATTACGCCACATCCAGCGCGATGTGGGCATCACCACCATCTTCGTGACCCACGATCAGGAAGAAGCTCTGACCATGAGCGACCACATCGGAATTCTGGACCAGGGCCGCATGGTTCAGGAAGGGCCGCCGCTGGATATCTATGAACATCCGAACAGCGCCTTCAGCGCCAAGTTCCTTGGTGATTCAAACCTGCTGAGCGGGACCGCAAAGGACGGTCGGATCATCCTGAGCGATGACACGTCTCTCACTTGCGCCACAACTGTGAAAGAGGCTGATGGTAATTCGGCGATGTGTTCCATTCGGCCCGAGAAAATTTCCATTTCCCGGAATCATGACTCCACTGACGATTCATCGGAAAACAGTCTGAACGGAACGGTCGTCCATCATATTTTTGCCGGTAACAGTCTGACCTATCAGGTTCAATGGCAGGGCGAAACCCTGCGGGTATTCGTGCAGAACCTGAGTGGCGATATTTTGCCGGATGGAACGCCGGTCAATTTGTCATGGAAGCCCGGCGATACAGTGGTGGTCCCGCATGAATAAGCCAAACAACCTTCCCTTTGGTCCCCTCGACGCCAGTGCATTGCATATCTGTATTGATATGCAGCGTATATTTCTGGAGCCCGGCCCATGGTACGGTGAAGCCTGTCTGAGCGTCATGGAGCCGCAAAAACGATTGATCGGCCATGCGCCAAGCCGGTCACTTTTCACCCGTTTCATCACTGCAACCACGGCAGAACAGGCAAACGGGTCGTGGCAACGTTATTATCGGCACTGGCACGCGGTCACGCAGACGGAGGCTGGCCCCGAGGTCCTCGACCTGCACCCGGAAATCCTGCCGCTGGCGCACCCCGGAAATATTTTTGACAAGCTGACCCATGATGCTTTTGACAGCGTGGAATTCTGTACCCGCATTGCCAATGAAGCCCCGAGCGCCCTGATCCTAAGCGGTATTGAAACGGACGTCTGCGTGCTCGCCACCGCCATGTCTGCGGTCGATTTGGGCTATCGCACCGTCATCGCGACGGACGGTGTCGCCAGTTCCATGCCGGCATCCCATGAAGCAACCATTGAGCACATCTATCCGCGCTTCGATCAACAGATTGAGCTGGCGAACGTTGATACCATTATCCGGTGCTGGAGCGTGCCTTGAAACACGATACCTGGTGGACCTGGAAAGCCGAACTGCCCGCCCAGTTGCGGCACTTCTCGTCCGGCCTGATCATGACGCCGGTGCTTTATGCGGCATCGGAAAACAATGCCTCCCTGTTGCTGCCCGGCAAGGAGATATCCTTCGGTCCTCGACCCATCGGCGATCAGATCATCGAGCTTGATTTCCACGTCTCCGGAACCCGGTTGAACTGGCGTTATGCCATAGACGACGGCCTGCTCGGCATCGACTGGGACACAAAGGCATTCGGCGAATGGGGACTGAGGTTCTGGGTTATCCTGTGTTTTCATACAGAAGACGGTGAAGACGGCGCGCATTTCACCTACTCACGCGAAACCGATGTTCTGGAAGGCGTCTGCGGGCAACACAGGCTCCGGGTATGCTCCGCCAAGGCCCCGCTGATAGCGACCTTCCATGATGATCTTGACGACTTGCGCAGGGAGTTGCACGAAAAAGGATACTTCTATTTAGGCTCACGTGGCACGGAAGGCGCATTCGCAGCGCTTCGGTTCAACCTGGAAGAAGCGCCGTCCATGCATGTGGAAGCCTCGGTGGTTGCAGACGCGAACGATCACAGGGAGTTCCCCGCCCTTGCGCCGACCACACAGCATACCGAACCGTCGGGACCTGTGGCGCAACAGGCGTTGAATGCTGTGCACGATGTCATGGCCTGGAACCATGTCCATGACTTCATCAACCAGCGTCCTTATACGGCGCTCAGCCGGTTCTGGAATACCCAGAAGTTCGGCGGTTTCGGGGTCTGGCTCGATGATATTCTCTATAACGCCCTGTGCTGGGGTAATTTCCGGCAGGACCATGCGGAGAATAACCTGGACGCCGTGTTCGCCCACCAGACTGACGCCGGAAATTTCCCGTGTCTGGTGACGGGCAACGACGCCTGGCTTGATCGTACCCAGCCACCTGTTGCCTCCTACGTCGTCTGGTCGCTGTACCAGCGCAGCGGAGAGCGGTCGCTTTTAGAGCGATACTATCCGGGATTGTTACGAAATTATCATTGGTGGTGGGAAAAACGCCAAATGGGCGATACCGGCCTGCTGGCCTTTGGCTCCTCTCTGGATGCCGGGGATGGCCTTTACAAAGGCACCAAATTGGCGGCCAAGGATGAATCCACTATGGACAATTCCCCGCTTCATGATCCGGTCCCCTTCGACGAAGCTACCGGCATGCTCATGGCCGCAGACGTGGGCATCAACAGCATTGCCGTGATTGATGGCGAGGTGCTCGCCTTGATGGCCGGGGAACTGGGCCATTCAGAAGATCATGAGAATTTGCAGGCCCGCGTCGAAACCCACAAAGAACGCATTGCCGCCTGGCTGTGGGACAAAGACCGCGAGATTTTCGCCAATCGTATGGCGGATGGCAGCTTCGTGGCTTCGATTGCGCCGACCTCATTCTTTCCCCTGGCCGCCGGGATCGGTACAGCGGAACAGGTTGACCGCATGGTCGAACGCTATTTGTATGATGAGAAGAAATTCGGCGGCAAATGGGTGTTGCCATCGGTGACCCGCGATGACCCGGCTTATCCAGATAACGTTTACTGGCGCGGGCGAATCTGGGGACCGCTGAACTTCTGGGTCTATCAGGGCCTGCGCCGCGC
>JAJFIE010000424.1 GCA_021775275.1 Rhodospirillales bacterium
GTTTCCCCGACTTTGATGAATTCAGCGCCAGGTTTGACGTCAATACGCCACAGGTTGTCTGGACCCGTCTGGTCGCCGATCTGGAAACCCCGGTGTCGGCCATGCTCAAGCTTTCGGGGGGGCAACCAAACAGCTTCCTGCTGGAAAGCGTGGAAGGTGGTGCAATACGGGGACGGTATTCCTTTATTGGTCTGAAACCGGACCTGATCTGGCGGTGTTTCGGCAATGCGGCAGAGATCAACCGCAACGCCATTGATAACGCAGATCATTTCGCCCCCTGCCCTGTATCGGAATCCTCCGGCACGCTTGATTCCTTGCGCGCGTTGCTCGCTGAAAGCCGTATTGATCTGCCCAAGGACCTACCTCCCATGGCGGCAGGGCTGGTCGGATACATGGGTTACGACACCGTGCGACTGGCCGAAAACATCCCTGATGAGAACCCGGATGTGCTTGGTGTACCCGATGGTATTTTCTTGCGCCCAACGGTCATGGCCATGTTCGACAATATTCAGGATGTCATTACCATCGTCACACCCGTGTGGGGTAACAGCGGCTCAAAAACTGCCAAAGAAGCCTATGATCATGCACAGGCACGCCTGTTTGCCGCCGTTGATGATCTGAACCAGAACGCTAATGCGTTGCAGAGCAACGCTCCCGATGTTGCGCCATCCCTGCCCGATCCCGTCTCCAATACGGGTCGCGAGGGCTATCATGACATGGTCCGGAAGGCCAAAGACTATATCCTGGCCGGTGATATCTTTCAGGTCGTGCCATCCCAGCGGTTTGCTTTCCCGTTCGAACTACCGCCGTTTTCGCTCTATCGTTCGCTACGGCGTTTGAACCCGTCGCCATTTTTGTTTTTCCTGGATTTCGGCAAATTTTCTGTAGTCGGTTCCAGTCCTGAAATTCTGGTCCGCGTACGGGATGGCAAGGTGACAATCCGACCCATCGCGGGCACGCGAAGGCGTGGAAAAACGCCGGATGAAGATCGTGAACTGGCCGACGACCTGTTGTCGGATCCCAAAGAGCTGGCGGAACATCTGATGCTGCTGGATCTCGGTCGCAACGATGTTGGCCGGGTGGCCGAAGTTGGTTCCGTCCACGTCACTCAGCAAAATATCATCGAATATTATTCCCACGTCATGCACATCGTCTCCAACGTGGAAGGTGATCTGAGCCCAAACTTTGATGCGGTGGATGCTCTGTTAGCCGGGTTTCCGGCAGGGACAGTTTCGGGCGCACCCAAGGTCCGGGCCATGGAAATCATTGATGAACTGGAACCCGAGCGTCGCGGTATCTATGGCGGTTGTATCGGTTATTTCGGTGCAGATGGCGAGATGGATACCTGCATCGCACTGCGTACGGCGGTAATCAAAGACAATACAATGTACGTGCAGGCCGGCGGTGGTGTGGTGGTCGATAGTGATCCCGAGTTCGAATATCAGGAAAGCTGCAACAAGGCCAAAGCCCTGATGCGCGCCGCAGAAGAAGCAGTGCGGTTTCAGCGCTCGAACACCCAAGAGGTCGTTTAGGTCGCTTTCGGGGTAGTTTTAAATAACACGGACTAATTCGACCGCGCGGCTCCTCGCCTCGCGCCGCCGACATTCTTCGCGTTGGCGTTTGTGCCCGGGCCTTTAATGGATGTGTCTCCCGGATCGAACTGTCCCGGTCGAATGTTTTGGTCAAGATGGTCGGCGTTGGCGTCATGCTTTTTGATTTTCTTGCCAGCTCTCGCCTTTGCCCGTTCGCGGGCCCTCGCTTTGGTCATGCTTTCTTCGCCTTTCCTGGTTCTTTCGTGGCGTTTTGGGTATCCTGCGACTCAATCGCACAGGTTGGATTCTAACACAGAATTTCAAACCAGTGAAAACGCCCGTGAGCCGGATGTTGCAAAAAACATGGGTTCGGTGGCACAATTGGCCTCACAAACCATTGAAATGCCCATGCCGGGAATGCTGATATAGTGTGGCCATAGTCACCCATACAGTCCACAGGGAACCAATGGGGGAGACACGAATGATCCGAACCACCGTGATTTTCTTGGCATTCTCCACGATAAGTGCATTGCCAGCTGCCGCCGCGCCACAGGTGCTAGCTGTTCTCTCTACCGGTAACGGTGCAGCCATGAAGTGTGAAAATGGTGAGTGCACCGCCAGCCTGAGTAGCTATTGTCTGCAACAGAACCGGAGCGAGCCTGATATGGGCGCGCCTTATCATGCCGCTAATCCGACCAGCTTTACGTTGGTGCTTGAGATGTCTGACGGATCACAAAAATCCGTGATTGCGCCTGATATGATGACGTACCGGGCCGAACGGGGATACAAGTCTGTTGAGGCTGTCGTGGCGGAAAATTTCCTGCGCCAACAAGGCGCCGTTTCTGCCCGCGTTATGGTCGGGCCAAAAGCATCACTGATCCCGGACCCGGATGAAGATGACCTAAATCCACTGACCGAGGCCGAAATTGCTTTAGCGATTGGCCCGTCCCGAATCATGGGCTCGCTGATTGTTGACACCACCGAGGATGCAAAGGCCGCAAGGGCGCTGGCTGTCATGCTGCGGGGCATTCCCGACTGGCAAGGGTGGCCGACAACATCTCGCGGAGACTTGTGGGGGATGATTGATAACGTTGCGCAACTCGAGAATGTTGTCGGCGATGATTACTCACTGATCGAATCAGAGTTTAAAACTTGTGCAGATTCGTATGAATCCAGCGAATATTACGGGATCGGGTATTGTCTTCGCAAACGCCACGATGACGAGCTTTTGAAATTGAACAAGCAATATTGGAATTTCCAGGCAGGTAGTTAAGTAAAATAAAACTGTTCCAATTACCTGCATCATTACCTGACAATCCTGTCATCAGGAGCCTGCTCCGGCGAGGCTATATTACTTGCATTACGGATTGGGTATAGGACATTTGGGATTGATGATCGGTTGGGACCGCAACAAAAGTGACGTGGTCATCAAGGCAATGGTCAATGACATTTCTCTTCGAGTGGGCTAAGCCTGCTCGACATGTTAAAATTGATACTGGGATGACTGCATGAATTGTGTTCGTTACCTTGCGGGTATGACGATTTTATTGTTGGCGACGTCTGGGTCGGGCTCATTCGCGGCCGAGGTTGTGCCATTCGAAGGAGCTAATATTGAAAGAACGGCGAAGACCGTTGCTGGCGAAGGCTATGACATAATAATCGACGGACAGTTGTTCAATCTGGCACAAATCGAAAACATGCCCGCCTATCAAACCAAAATTAAAACCCACTGGGACGCAGAAGGAATTTTTGTCGGCGTCAATTTTATTGACCTTTTGCGCCAAGCCGGCATCGATGAGTTTGCACGTGTTTTTGTTCGCGCCTCCAATGACTACAAGGTTACCATTTCTTCCAATGATGTTGGC